>NZ_MVOM01000002.1:0-121395 GCF_002018895.1 Acinetobacter sp. MF4640
TACAACTTCGGCCGCAGACTCAAAACACTCAGGGGCCTGACTCCCTACGAATTCATCTGCAAACAGTGGACAGATGAACCTGAACTTTTTAAAATTGATCCGATCCATCAAATGCCGGGACTAAACACCTAGTAAAATCAAAATAATCACTAAGATCAAAGTAATCATGACTGTTTCCATAGCTTGACCTCTAAATCTTATATTTTATCTAATTTTAACATGCTCATTCGATCACTATATATTCAAAAAAGATCATTTTTTATTCTTAAAATATGGAGTTGCATATATATGTTTATTCATATATAAGTATATATAAAGATTCAATTGAGTTTGAGCAAATGCCTGCTACTCCAAAAGTTAAGATTTATCACAACCCTGAATGTGGTACATCACGTAATACATTGGCATTAATTCGTAATGCCAATATTGAACCTGAAGTGATTGAGTACCTTGTAACACCTCCATCTAAAAATGAATTGATTCAAATGATCGCGGATGCAGGTTTAACGGTGAGAGAAGCGATTCGTAAGAATGTTGATCCTTATCGTGATCTCGAGTTGGGCCGTGAGGACTGGACGGATGAACAGCTTTTAGATTTTATGCTGCAGCATCCAATTTTGATTAACCGTCCATTCGTAGTCACTGAATTAGGAACTCGTTTAAGTCGTCCGTCAGAACTAGTTTTAGAAATTTTACCACTCCCACAAAAGGGTGCTTTCACTAAAGAAGACGGTGAACAAGTACTTGATGCAAATGGGCAGCGATTAAAATAAATATGTACTGGGTATCTGTAAGTATTGCTATATCCAGAGGTTTGAGTAGGTGAAAGTATGGATCAAATCAATTTTTTTAAATGTTTAGCTGATGAAACGCGATTCAATATCGTCATGTTGGTTCTTGGAAATAATGAACAGTGTGTTTGTGATTTGACTGAAAAACTACAACTCAGCCAACCCAAGATTTCGCGGCACTTAGCCTTACTGCGTTCTTCGGGGCTTTTACAAGATCGACGTCAAGGGCAATGGGTGTATTACAGTCTCAATCCCAATTTACCCGCTTGGTGCTTAGACGTACTTAACACCCTTAAAAATGCCGATTTACAACCAAAAGTTGCACTATCCTTTCAGCAAATCAATAGTTATTGCGAGTAGAACAATATGAAATTTCTTTTTTTGTGCACTGGAAATAGTTGCCGTAGCATTTTATCCGAAGTACTGTTCAACAGTCGTGCCCCAAAGGGTTGGAAAGCCTACAGTGCAGGTAGCAAGCCATCTGGACAGGTACATCCATTGACCATTGAAACTCTGGAAAACTTAGGTCTTTCAACCGAAGGTTTGTGGAGTAAGACCATTGATGACTGCGAACAATTCCAACCTGATGTGGTGATTACGGTTTGTGATTCAGCCGCTCAGGAAGCATGTCCGCTCTATTTAGGTGGTGCAATCAAAGCACATTGGGGTTTAGCAGATCCATCACACTTGGATTTACCGAAAGAAGAAAAACTCAAAGCCTTCCAAGTCACTGTAGACCATATCAATCGTCGTTTAGATGCGTTATTTGCACTCGATACAGCGCATATGTCTCGTCCTGAATTGATTGCTGCAATCAATCACATCTCAGATATTGAATGAGAACATCATGGCTCAACAAAGATTATCCTTTTTAGATCGTAACCTTACGTTATGGATTTTCATTGCAATGGGGGTGGGAATAGCGATTGGTGTGTTCTTTCCACAAGCCTCAGTGGCATTGGATAAAATGAGTGTGGATTCCGTCAATATTCCAATTGCGATTGGTTTGATTCTGATGATGTATCCACCCTTAGCTAAAGTGGATTATGCAGCGCTACCACAAGTGTTTAAAGACAAAAAAACTTTAACTTTGTCTTTGGTACAGAACTGGGTGATAGCACCAGTATTGATGTTTGCATTAGCCATTATTTTTCTACATAGCTATCCAGAATATATGACAGGCTTAATCCTGATAGGACTGGCCCGTTGTATTGCGATGGTCTTGGTGTGGAACGGTTTGGCCTGCGGGGATAACCAATATGTTGCTGCATTGGTGGCCTTTAACAGTATCTTCCAGATCTTATTCTTCAGTACTTATGCTTGGCTATTCTTAACCTTCTTGCCACCTTATTTTGGTGTTGCAGGACAGGTGATCAATGTCGATTTTTGGACCATTACTCATGCGGTATTGGTGTATTTGGGAATTCCATTTTTCCTTGGCTTTATGACGCGATTCATACTGGTTCGAGCTAAAGGTTTGGATTGGTATCAACATGTCTTCTTACCGAAGATCAGTCCACTGAGTTTGTTGGCGTTATTGTTCACGATTGTGGCGATGTTTAGCCTCAAAGGGAATGATGTGGTGAGCTTGCCACTCGATGTCTTGCGTATTGCCATTCCATTGACCATTTACTTTATCGTGATGTTCTTCATCAGCTTTTTTATGAGCAAGTGGATGGGGAATGACTATCCTAAAACCACAGCAATTTCTTTTACTGCTGCGGGGAATAACTTTGAATTGGCGCTGGCTGTCGCGATTGCAACCTTTGGTTTAGCTTCACCTGTGGCGTTTACCACGGTAATCGGGCCATTGGTTGAAGTACCAGTGTTGATTGCTTTAGTCAGTGTGTCTTTGTGGCTTAGAAAAAAGCTTTTTAAAGCAGAGGTGTAATTTCTATGACTCTCCCAAATGTAGATATGAATCTTCTCGATCAACCGACTTTAGAAAAAGTACAGGCCAAAGGACTGGATCATCCACCCCGTATTTTGCTGCTGTATGGTTCTAACCGTGAGCGTTCATACAGCCGATTGGCGGTGATGGAAGCCGGGCGTATCTTGGAGCACTTTGGCGCTGAAGTAAAAATTTTTCATCCTAAGGGCTTGCCCTTACCTGAAGATGCGGATATGGAACATCCAAAAGCCAAAGAACTACATGAGCTTTTGGCTTGGGCAGAAGGGATGGTGTGGTGCTCGCCTGAGCGTCATGGCTCCATGAGTTCAATCTTTAAATCGCAAATTGACTGGATACCATTGGCAGGTGGTGCAATTCGTGCAACCCAAGGCAAGACTTTGGCGCTCATGCAAGTCAGTGGTGGATCGCAGTCCTTTAACAGCCTAAACCAGATGCGTATTTTAGGCCGTTGGATGCGGATGATCACCATTCCAAACCAATCGTCTATTCCCAAAGCTTTTTTAGAGTTTGAAGAAGATGGCAGGATGAAACCTTCAGCCTTTTATGATCGAATTGTCGATGTCATGGAGGAGCTGTATAAATTCACGCTACTGACGCGTGGGCAAAGTCAGTACCTCACAGACCGTTATTCAGAGCGAAAAGAGTCGGCAGAAGAATTATCTAAGCGTGTCAATCAACGGAGTTTATAAATTCTAGATGATCAAAGATGTTGAAAAGCAGCTTGAGCAATTGAAAAGCCCAATTACAGATTTGATCAATTTTTAAAATTCGCTCAGTTTGTTGAATAGACTGGGCTTTTTAATTTTGAATATGGCTTAACTATAGCAAATGGGAGAGTGGCTTTGGCACAACTACAAGCAGAAGTCGATGTGATTATTATTGGTGGTGGTCAGTCGGCACTTGCTACAGCTTATTTCCTCAAACGTAAAAAAGTGCCATTTGTGATTTTAGATGATCAAACGCAGGCAGGTGGAGCATGGCTGCATGCTTGGCAGTCGCTACGCCTTTTTTCACCGCATACATGGAGTTCGTTGTCAGGTTGGATGATGCCCACAACAGAACACACTTACCCAATGCGAAATGAAGTGATCGAATATTTGTCGGCATACGAGAAACGCTATCAATTTCCGATCATTCGGCCAGTCCATGTCGATCATATTGAACAAGAAGATGGTTATTTAGATGTATATGCTAGAGATCAATATTGGCGGGCAAAGGCTGTGGTCAGTGCAACAGGTACATGGAGCCAGCCTCATATTCCTAATGATATTGGACGTGAGAAATTTAAAGGAATACAGCTTCATTCAGCAGACTATGTCAATGCAACATCTTTTAAAAACAAGAAAGTCATCGTTGTAGGTGGTGGAAACTCAGGCGCGCAAATTCTTGCCGAAGTTTCAAAAGTGGCAGAAACGACTTGGGTCACGACGACAGCACCAGTATTTTTATCAGATGATGTTGATGGGCGAGTCTTGTTTCTTCGTGCAACGGAGCGTTTAAAAGCACAACAGGAAGGTCGGAGTTTGGAACAGCCTGCCGGTGGATTTGGAGATATTGTCATGATTGACAGTGTAAAAGAGGCAAGAACACGAGGAGTGTTACACAGTCGAGAGCCTTTTGTCGCATTTGCTGAGCATTCAGTTGTTTGGGCTGATGGTTCAACTCAAGCGGTAGATGCTGTCATTTGGTGTACAGGATTTAACCCTGCACTTAATCATTTAAGAGGTCTTGGTGTGGTAGAGCCTGATCAAACGGTTGCTGTTCATAATGGGCGTTCAATGAAACTAAATAATTTATGGTTGGTTGGCTATGGTGAATGGACAGGCATGGCATCGGCGACTTTAATTGGAGTGTCCAGAACAGCAAGAGCTGCGGCTGATGAAATTGCGGCCTATTTGACTGATACTTAAACCTATAAGTTTAAAGGGATGCATAGACAGGTTTCATGCATGAACAATTCGATTTGATTCGATACGGATGAGGACGGAAATAGAATTCGCCGTGAAGCAAATGGAAAGCAATTATTGATGATTGATAGGAGGTTTAAGGTACTCTAAGTAGCTAATTAAAATAAGAAAACCTATCTATTTACATCAGAAAAGCAGCCGAAGCTGCTTTGAGTTTTTAAAAAGTATCGTTTAAGTTGCCTCTAAGGCATTCACCATCCGCACAACTTCCGCCAGACTTAGGCGTCTACTTTGGCGGTGCGAGAATTATGGCTTAATTCATCTGCATGTAGGAAATGCGTATGCTGCGGTGCGCGTTTGGTTTTGCTCCATTCTTCCAGCATGTCATATTTCATTTGTTCAGTAATCATGGCAATTTTTTGTGGTGCTTTTTCATCGTCATAAGCCAATTCCAAACGATGGTCATTTGGATCAAAGAAATAAATTGAGTGGAAAATACCATGATTGGTAATGCCCAAGACCTCTATGCCATTGGCTTCTAGGTGTTCTTTCGCATCAATCAGTGCGTGACGGTCTTTGACTTTGAGTGCAATGTGCTGCACCCATTTTGGGGTGTTTTCATCACGGCCCATTTCAGGCTGGGTTGGTAGTTCAAAGAAAGCCAGCACATTGCCGTTTCCTGCATCTAGGAAGAGGTGCATATAAGGATCAAAGGCTTTAGTTGAAGGGACATGGTCTTCAGCAAAAGCGAGAATGAAATCCATATTTAGATTTTTTTTGTACCATTCCACCGTTTCTTTGGCATCTTTACAACGGTAGGCCACGTGGTGAATTTTTTCAATTTGAATGGTCATTTTTATATCCTTATAAAAAAACTTAAGCAGCTTCAGGTTGCATTTCGGGTACAGCGTGTTGAAAGGCTTCTAAAGTGTTGCAATGGGTGTAAATCGAACAAATTTTTGGATAGTCCGATAAATCAAAATCAAAACGTAGAGCGTTATAGACTTGTGGAATCAGGCAGCAATCCGCGAGGGTCGGTTGACTGCCAAAACAGAATTTGCCATTTGACTGTTCTAGCTGTGCTTCAAGGGCTTTAAAGCCTGTTAAAACCCAGTGTTTATACCAAGCTGTTTTCTGCTCATCACTTATTTCAAATGTACCCGTCAGGTACTGAAGTACCCGTAGGTTGTTGAGCGGATGGATATCGCAGGCAATACTTAAACTAAATGCACGGATTAAAGCACGCTGCTGCAAGTCTTGAGGGAGCAGGGCCGTGTCTGGGAATTTTTCTTCTAAATATTCAAGAATACTTAGCGATTGGGTCAGAACAAACTTCTGCTCTACCCATGTGGGCACCAGCTCACTCGCATTAATCTGACGGTAGCTTTCACTATGCTGCTCGCCGCCATTATTGACTAAGTGCACAGGTACATATTCAGCAGAAAGACCTTTTAAATTCAAGGCAATACGAACTCGGTAAGCCGCAGAACTACGAAAATAGGTATACAGTTTCATGGGCAACATCCTAGGCTGCAATTATTGGGTAAAACAAAAATCCACTGCTGGCAGAATTTTGCCGCTGACTTGACCAAAACCAATCCGCAAATCATCTTTTTCACAATAGCCTTTCATAATGACGGTATCGCCGTCTTGAATGAAGTTACGCTGTTCGCCATTTGACAGTGTTAAAGGTTTGGTGGCATTCCATGTGATTTCGAGCAATGAACCATAAGAATCTGGAGTTGGTCCTGAAATGGTCCCTGAACCCATCAAATCACCGACCTGCAAGTTACAGCCCGCAATCGTATGGTGAGTTAGCTGCTGAGCCATGGACCAGTACATATATTTAAAGTTGGTTTTGCAGATCACATCACTTTTGTCGTCATTCTCAGGCTGAATTTCAACCGAAAGATGAATGTCATAACTATTGCTGCTGTTGTCTTCACGCAGATAAGCCAAAGGTTTCGGCTCTTGTTCAGGAGAACTGGTTTTAAATGGCTCAAGTGCTTCCAGCGTCACAATCCAAGGTGAAATAGACGACGCAAAAGTTTTGGCATTAAACGGACCAAGTGGCACATATTCCCATTGCTGCAAGTCACGAGCAGACCAGTCATTAAACAGCACCATACCGAAAATATGATCCCAAGCGTTTTCAATTGGAACAGGTTGACCCAGCTGACTTGATTTACCTACGATAAAGCCAGTTTCCAGTTCAAAGTCGAGTTTACGACAAGCAGAAAATACAGGACGTTCTGAATCTGGCAGCTTGATTTGTCCTGATGGACGGACAATGTCAGTGCCGCTCACAATGACCGAACTGGCACGACCGTTATAACCAACAGGGAGTTCTGACCAGTTGGGTAGCAGCGCATTTTTCGGGTCACGGAACATGCAACCAACATTGGTGGCATGTTCTTTAGACGAATAGAAATCGGTATAGCCTGAAATGTGTACAGGCATATGCATTTTGACGTCTGATTGTTTGAAGAAAACTTGATCACGCAGGGCCTGATTGTCACGAAGTTCAGGATTATCTGCGGACAACAAAGCTTGTAATTCTGCGCGGACCTTAGACCAATTGGCTTTACCTGATTCAATAAACGTGTTCAATGTCGGTTGATTAAAGAGCAGTTTGCCATCTGCCTGTTTGCAATAACCATGCGCTTCCAGTACCGCCAGATCAACCACCCATTCTCCCAGTGCTACGCCAGCACGGGCCTGCGAATTGTGTTTTTCACTAAAAATGCCATAAGGCAGGTTTTCTAGTGGGAAATCTGAATGTGCAGCAATTTCAACAAATGACTTCAAGCGTTTGCTCATGGATATTGATCCTTTCCGTGGAAAATTTAAGTTCTAGATAGAATCATACTTATATTTTAAAATTACGCAATAAATAATTTATTTATGAATAGTGTAAATTGTTAGGCTATACTACTCTGAATGAGAGAGTCAGGTTTAGATGGCTCACATTTTTGATTTAAGTAGTACAATTCACCAATGGAGTTATGACAACTAATGCAGCTATGCAGGGTAAAGCGATGAGTGTTGAGGAAGAAAAAATACAGGGAGGGGTTCAGTCTCTGGAAGTTGGATTAACCGTATTGGATGCATTGACCGCACATAATGCACCGATGATGTTAAAAGAGCTGTCCGAAGTTTTATCCATGCATCCGGCCAAAGTACACCGTTATGTGGTGAGCTTGATTCGTAAAGGCTATGCTCAGCAATTAACTGATGGGCGTTATAGCTTAGGTGAGCGTGCACATGCTTTTGGGGTGAATGCACTCAAGCGAACAGATATGTTGGAATTAAGCCAGCGTTATATTCAGGATATTCAGCAACATCTGAATTGCAGTATTCATGTGAGTAAATGGTTTGCTGATGGAGCGGTCGTGGTTCAGTCTCTAGAATCTAACCATGTCTTTAATATTATTACTCGAGTCGGTTCACGCATGCCTCTGCTGAAATCTGCGACAGGGCGCTTGCATGCCTGCTATCAATCTGAGCACATCATCAAGCCATTATTGGAAAAAGAATGGGAAAGTAGCGCTAAACCAGAGCAGTATCCTGCAAATTGGGAAGATTTTTTAGAACTGAAAGCGAAAATTCTGAGTCAAGGTTATGCTTCAGTCGCAGGAGATATGATGGCTGGGATCAATGCGATTAGTATTCCAGTCTTTAATTTCACGCAGCAACTGGATCATGTCATTACTTGTATTGGCACAGAAGATCAGTTACCCGAAGGACAAATGCAGCAAGCAATTGATTATGTACTTGGCGTACAGCGACAGATCGATGCTTTATTTCGTCCAGCTGCTGCCATATAAAAGCGTCGATTGCATTGAAAAGATGAATTAAGTTTTAAATCCGCCCTTTGGTGGATTTTTTTATGGGATGCGGTCGTGCTAGACAGTATAAATATTTCATTTTCTGCCACGCTGTCTAAAGGAAAAGGGGAAATTAGGAAATAGACAGTGACGCTTAAACCCGTAGACTTAGGTTGCCTTGATTCAAGTTCTGAAAAATAACGATAAAAAAGGCTTCTAACCCTAGAGTGAGAAGCCTAAGTGAACATGATATATTTTTAAGCAAGCACAGACTCAGCGGAGCTTGCCGCTTTAAGCACAGTCGCCATCGACTCAGCCACATAATCAATATTGTTTAAATTTAGGCCAGCAGTACACATACGGCCGCTGCGGACTAAATAAATACCATAATCGTGTTTCAGCAAATCGACCTGTTCTGCACTTAAGCCCGTATAACTAAACATGCCTTGTTGCTGGGTCAGATAGCTAAAGTCCATATCTGGTAGCGCTTGACTGAGTTTGTCTTCAAGTAAGCGACGCATCAGTAAAATGCGCTGACGCATTTCTTCTAATTCAGACTGCCATAGCTGAGACAATGCTGTGTCATTTAATACCTGACTCACCAATAACGCACCGTTAGCTGCTGGGCTAGAATAAATGCGACGGACTGTCGCTTTAAGCTGGCCCAATACATTTTGGGCAATGTTTGCGTCATCGCAGACAAAGCTCAAGCTACCAACACGTTCGCCATATAAGGAAAAGATCTTGGAAAAAGAATGGCTGACAATAAAGTTCATACCAGACCGATCTAGCGCGTGGATTGCATAAGCATCTTGTTCTAATCCTTGACCAAAACCTTGATAGGCCATGTCCAAGAAAGGAATCAAGTCATTTGCTTTTAGAACCTCAATCACTTGATCCCATTCATGAGGTTCTAAATCTGCACCTGTCGGGTTATGACAGCAAGGATGCAGTAGTACGATACTTTGAGCAGGCAGCTGCTTTAAGGTATCTAGCATCGCAGTTAGATTTACGGCATTGGTATTTGCATCATAATAAGGGTAGAAATGGGTTTGAACACCAGCACCATTAAAGATCGCAATATGATTTTCCCAAGTCGGTTGACTGACCCAGATTTCAGACTTCGGGAAATATTTGTTTAAGAAGTCTGCACCTACTTTGAGTGCACCAGAACCACCCAAAGTCTGAATGGTGACGACACGTCCTTGCTGACGAGCAGGGCTTGCCTGACCGAAAATGAGTTCTTGTGCAGCGTGATTAAAGCTCTTGAGCCCATCCATCGGCAAATACACTCGGACTTTGTCATAGTCAGGAATTAAATGAGTATAGGCTTTTTGAACCGACTGCAGCTGTGGCACGATATTATCTTCATTATAATAAAGTCCGATACTGAGATTGACCTTATTATGGCGCGTATCTTTGCTGAATTCCTCCATCAGAGAAAGAATCGGGTCACCTGCATAGGCATCAATATGTTGAAACATGAATACATCCTAATATGATAAATACGATATTACGCTTCTGGTAAGGAAGTGATTTTACTTTTTTCAAGCAACGCAACATGATCTTCTTGCTTCCGTTTAAAGAGATAAGCCGTCAGTAAAATTGCAATCCAGACTGGAATCATGAGAACTGCAATTTGCATATCTGGGCTACGACTCATAATGAGTAGAATACTCGCCATGAAGGCAATACATAAATAATTGGTAAATGGATAGGCCACACTTGGAAAGTGAGTTTTTACCTGCATGCGATTCATGGCTTTTTTAAACTTTAAATGTGTATAAGAAATCACGACCCAGTTAATCACAATAGCTGCTACGACCAGCATCATGAGTAAGTTAAATGCTTTTTCAGGAAATAAATAGTTAATCAGAACACATATTAAAGTAAAGAAAGCTGAAACCATAATGGCATTTACAGGAATACCACGCGGATTAATTTTGCTTAAAAATTTTGGGGCATTGCCCTGTTGTGCTAGGCCAAGCAGCATTCGGCTGGTACAGTAATTGGTACTGTTATAGACAGAAACAGCCGCAGTCAAAACCACAAAATTAAAAACAGCGGCTACGGTTTGGCTGCCCAACGAGTCGAAAATTAATACAAAAGGACTACCACCTTCAGCCATCATATTCCATGGATAAAGTGACAAAATTACGACTAGGCTTAAGATATAAAACAATAAGACGCGGTAAACAATTTGGTTGACGGCTTTTGGGAGAGTTTTCTGAGGATTATCTGTTTCTGCTGCTGCAATACCTACCAGCTCAATTCCACCGAAAGCAAACATAATCATGGCCATAGCCATCACTAAGCCTGTAATACCATTTGGGAAGAAGCCACCGAGCTGCCACAAATTTTGTAAGCTAGACTGGCTATGACCACTACCGCTAGCCAGCAAGTAACTACCAAAAGCAATCATGGCAATAATTGCCACGACCTTAATAATGGCTAACCAGAATTCCATTTCACCAAATAATTTCACGTGCAGTAAATTAATGACATTAATGAAAATAAAGAAACCCAAAGCAGAAACCCACGTTGGAATATCAGGCCACCAGTAATGGATATAGAGGCCGACAGCACTGAGTTCAGCCATACACACTAAAATATTCAGTACCCAATAATTCCAGCCAGACATAAATCCCGCAAATTTGCCCCAGTATTTATAAGCAAAATGACTAAAAGAACCACTCACGGGTTCATGCACAATCATTTCACCGAGCTGGCGCATCATGAGAAAGGCAATAAGACCTGCGATGGCATAGCCTAAAATAACAGAAGGTCCTGCGAGTTTGATGGTTTGTGAAATGCCGAGGAAGAGCCCTGTGCCGATAGAACCACCGAGGGCGATGAGCTGAATATGACGATTACTTAAACCTTTTTTCAGGTTTCCTTGTTCAATGTGCTGCATTTTTATTCTTCATCCATGTGAGATAAAGCCCTGATCCATGATGATGTGTGTACTTATTTTTATATTGTCATCGGAGCAGACTTTAATTTTACGAGTATAATTTTTGCGCAAAAGTTAAATTTCCCTGTACATAAAACTATATGTACAGGGAAATTTTAGAAGTCGTTTAAGCTTTAGATACATCTAAAACGCCACGTTTAATTTGATCGCGTTCAATCGACTCAAATAGCGCTTTAAAGTTGCCTTCACCAAAACCGTCGTCATCTTTACGCTGAATAAATTCAAAGAAGACAGGGCCTAGCATATTTTGAGAGAAAATTTGCAACAAGAGGTGTTTATTACCGTCTTTAGTATTGCCATCCAGCAAAATGCCACGCTTTTGTAGTTCATCGGCAGGTTCACCGTGGTTAGGCAAACGCTCACTTAGCATTTCATAATAGGTATTGGGTGGAGGTGTCATGAACTTGGCACCTAAAACTTTTAATTTGTCCCAAGTGCTGATCAGGTCATCACAAATGAAGGCAATATGCTGAATACCTTCACCGTTAAATTCATTGAGGAATTCAGCAATCTGACCATTTCCTTTATCCGAATCTTCATTGAGCGGAATACGGATTTTGCCATCTGGCGCCGTAAGTGCCTTGGACGTCAGGCCAGTATATTCACCTTTAATATCGAAGTAGCGAATTTCTTGGAAGTTAAAAATCTTTTCATAGAAATCAGCCCAATACTGCATACGGCCTTTATACACATTATGGGTCAAATGGTCGATTTCATATAAACCTGTGCCGACAGGATTGGATGCTACATCATCAAAGAAGATGAAGTCATTTTGGTAAATGTCACAATCGACGAGGAAAATAGGAGAGCCACCAATCCCTTTAATCGCTGGGATATTTAGCTCCATCGGACCAACTTGGTTGTAAATTGGTTCAGCACCAATTTCTATCGCCTTTTTAAATGCCTTTGCCGCATTCTTGGTACGGAAACCCATTGCACAGGCAGAAGGGCCATGTTCTTTATAGAAATAAGCTGCATACGATTCAGGCTGATAATTTAGAATGATATTAATTTTACCCTGACGCCATAAATACGCATTTTTAGACTTATGCTTTGCCACTTTGCTGAACCCAATGGTTTCAAACACTGCATCTAGCTGACCATCTTTAGAAACAAATTCAATAAATTCGAATCCACACAGTTCTAATGGGTTGGCTAATTCATTCATACAACGTCCTCATTTCTTTTTTAAGCAATCCTATTGCTTATCTTTTTAACGATTCCTTTCAGAGCTAACGGACTGGTCGCTACAATTCTAGAGCGAGAGAGACAAATCCGTTTGTCTGAAATGGGGCACTTGTTCAGCAGCATTCTCAATGTTGAGTGAGCAAGTGTAGAAGTTTTAATTCATCATACTTGATCCAAAATATTATTCAATACGTAATTTAATTACGTAATGAATAATATTTGTAAATAATTGACCTATAAATTAAATTAATATTATTCATAAAAATATTTTTAAAATAGGGGCGCTTTGTTATACCAAGATTTCAGGATGAAATCTGTGCTATAGGACTAAAATAGAAGGGAAAAATTGGGTATGAAATTTGGCTCATTCAGTGCATCTATTGAGAATAGCTATTTGAAAATGAAACAGCCAAGCAATTGATTTGAGCACGAAAATTAATTGTAAAATATCAAGAACAGTTTGACTTACTAAAACCTGACTTGAAAACCCAGATGTAGGTGTCGCCGCGAGCGAGTTTGATCACGCTGAATTTTTTGCATTAGCTTGAGCGGCTGTTGAATCAGCGTCCAAGATTGAAGGGGATTATTAGTATCACAGTGTGATAAATCGAATTTTTAGTGTTTATGATTAGGCATAGAGAGATTGAAAACAACCATAAAATGGTGCGCTCTGCGGGACTCGAACCCACGTCGGTCGCTTAGGAGGCAACTACTCTATCCAGTTAAGCTAAGAGCGCAAAAGTGCGGTTAATGTAGCTGATTTTACTCAAAAAAAATAGTTATTGCCGAAACAATAACTATTTAAAAATGAATATTTTATGCTTTTCTATACAGAATTTTGTATAGAACGAACATTAATACGATCCAGATTGGAATCATGATCACAGCGCCGCTTAAACCTTGAGTCCACATGATGTAAAGCACTACAGCAATAAATCCAAGCACAAGGTAGTTACTGAAAGGTGACCAAAGTGCAGGAAATAATGGTTTTTTTGCTTCGCTTTTCATGGCCTTCATAAATTGAAGATGAGTTAAGCTGATCATGGCCCAGTTCAATACCAAAGCACCAACAACAATATAAATTAAGTTGCTGAGAGCATCTTCTGGCGCAAAATAATTCAACAGTACACAACCGAAAATGAGTAATGCTGAAAACAAGACTGCTGGAATTGGTACCCCTTGCTTATTGGTTTTACTGAAGATTTTAGGTGCATTGCCTTGCTGTGCTAAACCAAACAGCATGCGGCTGTTAGCATACATACCACTGTTATATACAGAAAGTGCTGCAGTCAAGATAATAAAGTTAAGCAAATGCGCAGCCCAACCAATACCTAATTGACTGAAGATCATTACAAATGGGCTCTTATCTAAGCCGCCAAGTTGCAATTCATTCCAAGGTACAAGCGATAACAAAATGGTCAATGAACCCACATAGAAAATGAGGATACGGAATACCACTTGGTTGATTGCTTTCGGAATTGATTTTTGTGGGTTATCAGCTTCTGCTGCAGCCATACCAATCAATTCAATACCGCCAAAGGCAAACATGAGGAAGGCAAGCATATAGAAGAGGCCTTCAACGCCATGCGGGAAGAAACCGCCATGTGACCAAAGGTTGCTAAATGAAGCCGTGGAATCTGCGCCTGCCGTAGCCAAAAGATAAAGACCAAATACAATCATAGCGACGACGGCCGTGACTTTGATAATAGCTAGCCAGAACTCTGATTCACCGTAAAACTTCACATTACCTAAATTGACTAAGGTAATGATCACAAAGAAGGTGAGAACCGATGCCCATGCAGGAATATGGGGCCACCAGTAGTTGATATACTTCGCAACAGCTGTCAGCTCGGTCATGGCTACTAGAACATATAGAATCCAGTAGTTCCAGCCTGCAAGAAAGCCTGCAAATTTGCCCCAGTATTTGTTTGCAAAATGACTAAAAGAACCTGCAACAGGTTCTTCAACGATCATTTCCCCGAGTTGACGCATGATTAGAAACGCAATTAAACCGCCAATTGCATAGCCCAAAATAATGGATGGGCCAGCAGATTCAATCACATGTGCGGAACCTAAAAATAAGCCAGTACCAATTGCGCCGCCCATGGCAATCAATTGAATATGACGGTTCTTTAAGCCACGCTGAAGTTGAGACGACTCTTTATTCAAGTTATTTCAGCCCGACAATGGATAAGTGTTTCCGATTGTAATAGATCGCGAAGAAATCGCATAGTAGCTCAAAATTTATGAAAAAAAGTTATTATTCATATGAAAAATAATGTGTAATGAATTGTAAATAAAAAACATACGAATCAATATATTAATTTTATTTAAATTATCAAATCAGGAATTTTATTTGGAAACCGGACGTTCACAAATGATGTTTTTTTAGACTTAAGTCTGTATTTTACGTAGGCATAGGGAAAAAAGGTATGATGAGCCTAAGTTAAATCAGATCTTTTGACTTAACACAATGATAAATATGAAGGATTCAATAAAAATGAGTTTTGCACCGCAAATCAAAATTCCAGCAACGTATATGCGTGGAGGGACCAGTAAGGGCGTATTCTTTAAATTAGATGATCTCCCAGAAGCAGCGCAACAGGCTGGACGCGTTCGAGATCAGTTATTGCTCCGTGTGATTGGTAGCCCCGATCCTTATGCAAAGCAGATTGATGGTATGGGTGGTGCAACATCGAGTACCAGTAAAACGGTGATTTTAGCGAAGAGCCAACAGCCCGAACATGATGTCGATTATTTATTTGGGCAGGTGTCGATTGATCAGCCTTTTGTCGACTGGAGCGGAAACTGCGGTAACTTAACGGCTGCTGTAGGTTCATTTGCGATTTCAAATGGTTTGGTCGATGCTACACGTATTCCAGAAAATGGCATCTGCACAGTCCGCATTTGGCAGGTGAATATTCAAAAAACCATTATTGCACACGTACCTATTACGCAGGGCCAAGTTCAAGAAACAGGTGATTTTGAACTTGATGGCGTGACATTCCCAGCTGCAGAAGTGCAAATTGAATTTTTAGATCCAGCCGATGATGGTGAAGATGGTGGTGCAATGTTCCCAACAGGGAATTTGGTTGACACTTTAGAGGTTCCAGAGATTGGTCGCTTTCAAGCGACATTTATCAATGCAGGTATTCCGACCATTTTCTTAAATGCAGAAGACATTGGCTACACGGGGAGTGAATTACAAGACGCAATTAATGGCGATGCTAAAGCTTTAGCGCGTTTTGAAACCATTCGTGCCTATGGTGCAAAACAGATGGGGCTGATTCAAGACATTTCTGAAGCTGCCAGTCGTCAACACACGCCTAAAATTGCTTTTGTTTCTAAGCCAAAACAATATGTCTCGTCGAGTGGTAAAACCATTACAAAGCAAGACACTGATTTATTGGTTCGTGCACTTTCGATGGGTAAATTACACCATGCGATGATGGGGACAGCGGCTGTTGCCATTGGTACCGCAGCAGCGATACCTGGAACCTTGGTCAATTTGACTGCGGGTGGCGGAGCACGTGAAGCAGTCCGTTTTGGTCATCCTTCAGGGACCTTACGTGTGGGAGCGCAAGCGATACAAGAAAATGGTCAGTGGGTAGTGAAAAAAGCTGTCATGAGCCGTAGTGCTCGTGTGTTGATGGAAGGTTGGGTGCGTATTCCAGCGGAAAGCTTGGAGTAGCGCTATGTAAAAAGCCTCTTTCTGTAGAGGCTTTTTTATGTCAACTCTAGGTTTGTAATAAGAAGGCTAAAAATAACTAAGAGCATGAGCAGTGAATTTTAGAGCTTGATTGATTGTGTAATGGTTGCTTGAAATAGTAGAAAAGTCATTCTTATCACCTCGTCTGCAAAAATTAATAGAATACTGTGCCTTGTTTGTACTTTCGGCATAGAGAAAGCGGGCAGAAAGCAGTATCATGCCAACAGATCATTTCAAATGATCAGCTCAGGCAAACTGAGCACCAGATTAATTTATCCTATTGTTATTCGAGGCGAATGTGTCAGCACTAACCGACGTATCAGCAAATGCACTCCAACAGGCTCAACAACGTATTCACGATGATTTATTGACGGCACTTGATGCTTTTTCAATTCCGGAACCGTTAAAGAGTGCCGTGCATCATGCGGTCATGTTAGGTGGTAAACGTGTGCGTCCTGCACTGTGCTATGCCACGGCACATTTAAATCCAAACAATAATGCAGCTGCCGTGCGCCGTGCCGCGGTGGCTGTGGAACTGATTCATTGTTACTCCTTGGCACATGATGATTTGCCGTGTATGGACAATGATCTTTTGCGTCGTGGTCAGCCGACCTGTCATGTGGCTTATGGTGAAGATACGGCTTTGCTAGCGGGCGATATCTTACAGTCCATGGCATTTGAAATTTTAGGTAGCCGTCTGTTTGATGCTGGCCCAGTGGTTGATCAGGGTATTGTACTGAAGCAGATGCAAATTTTAGCGACAGCGAGCTCTAAAATGGTGTGTGGCCAAGTCCTCGACCTACAAGCCGAAGGTAAACGTGTCGATCAGGCTGCACTTGAAAATATCCATCGGAATAAAACGGGTGCATTAATCTCTGCTGCGGTGATGATGGCCGCGGTGACTGTATTTGACGGTTGCGATCAAGCGATTCCTAAGTTACGCGAATATGCGCAGGCAATTGGTTTGGCTTTTCAGGTGCAAGACGATATTTTAGATATCATTTCAAATACAGATGTACTGGGTAAAACCGCAGGGAAGGATGAGCAAGTCGAAAAATCGACTTATCCAGCCTTGATGGGACTTGAGGCTGCACAAGAGTATGCCAAGAGTTTGCATGATCAAGCCTTTGCTGCTTTGGCTTATTTCCCAACGGATGCGGCAGCAGAACTTAATCAGATTTCACAGTTTTTATTGGCTCGCCAAAGCTAAGTTTCAGTGTTTAGATTAAAAAAAGAGGACATAGCGTGTCCTCTTTTTTAATGCTTGTTCCTTAGAGGCTTGAGTTTTTTCACAACGCCAATAAAAAAGACAGCTCGAAAGCTGTCCTCATTCAATCAAACCAAGCATCAGTTAGATGTCTTTACGTCCCATAACACCACGGATGGTACTTAAAATATCGGCTGGCAACACCACTGTTTTAGCATTGTTCGATTTAGACATGTCTTGCATCGCTTTGACATATTGTTCGCCCAACAAGTAAGCCACAGGAATTTCTTTGTCGCCCACAGCCGAAGTGACCATTTCAATGGCACGTTGGGATGACTGTGCTAAGACCACTTGTGCTTCTGCATCACGACGAGATGCTTCTAAACGACCATCTGCTTCTAAAATCGCTGCTTGTTTTTCACCGTCTGCTTTGGTCACGGTCGCACGACGTTGACGCTCAGCTGCCGCTTGCGCTTCCATTGCGGCCTGCATAGTTGAAGAGGGTTGAATGTCTTGGATTTCAACGGTTTTGAGGGTAATGCCCCAGTCTGAAATATCATCAGAAATGGCTGCTTTAAGCTTAGCTTTGATGTGATCGCGCGATGATAATGCATCATCCAAATCCATTTCACCAACGATTGAACGCAGTGACGTTTGCACTAAGTTTTGAATGGCCCAGGTATAGTTTTCAATCCCATACACTGCATTTACAGGAGTAGTGATGTTGATATAGGCCACTGCATTCATGAGCAAAACGGCATTATCGCGGGTAATCACTTCTTGAGAGGGAATGTCTAATACAATGTCTTTGGTCGTCACTTTATAAGCCACTTCATCGACATAAGGAATCACAAAGTTAAGACCTGGATTCAACGTGGTATGGTATTTACCCAGACGTTGCACGATCCATTTATAACCTTGTGGAACAATACGGACACCTTTAAAAATGGTGACAGCGGCAAAAGCCAAAATTGCTAAAACGACAATAAATCCACCAGACATATGCTTAACTCACTTTTATCTATTTTCGTTGGTTGAGAGGTGTGCTTTGACCATTAAATCATTGCCCAGTATTTCAACGACACGCACTCGGTCGCCGACTTGGACTTTATCTAAAGTACGACAGTTCCATTCATCTGAACCGAGTACTGGAATGGGGAAGCGAACGCGAATGTGTTCATTTTCAGGACTCGCTTGAATCACCATGCCAATTTGACCGATGGTTGCTTCGCGAGACAGTCCTGCTTTGGTTTTGTCAGTCGAAAGCGGTTTAATAAACTTAAACCAAAGTAAAGTGCATAAAATCGACAAAATAATCCACGTCACAAACTGCGTGGTAACACCCATCATTGGGAACATCCAGTACAAAATACCGACCATAATGGCCGCAATACCGAACCACAATGCGGCAAAAGCAGGCAGAATCAGCTCTGATAACATTAACAGAACGCCCAATACAAACCAGTGCCAAGGTTCAAAAGCAAATTCCATACATCTACTCATATATTCGTTATAGGGATATAGATGCAGAAGCATCTATATCAATTTAGCAGATGAATAAGTCTTTGAATATTAAAAATCAAATTTTTTAGAATTTGGCTTTGGGCGCAGGTTTAAAAGCAGCTGGGGTCTTTTTAAAATCGACAATGGCTTTTTCGATCGATTTAATTTTGAGCTGCGCGGCTTTTTCACCCTCTAAAATAGATTGATTGCTGGCTTTTAAGTCTAAAGTACCTAGGTGGCCAACTTTGGGTTGAATCACTACAGTTGCTTGGCTTAGCTCTTCATTGATGCTTTGCTGCCCCATAATATTAATGGTCTGATCGAGCAAACCCCACATATTCAGTGGCTTGTTTCCAACGGGACGGGCTGAAATATCAACCGCAATTACAATATCCGCGCCCATGTCCTTGGCTGTTTTGACTGGAATTGGGCTAACAAGGCCACCATCAACATATTTGGTTCCACCAATCACCGCAGGGACAAAAACGTTCGGAATACTGCATGAAGCACGTACTGCTTGACCCGCATTGCCTTTAATAAAGTCGGCTTTTCGTCCAGTGTCAAGACGGGTCGCCACCGCAGCAAAGCGGATAGGGAACTGTTGAATCGGCTTGTTGCCGACGTGTTTGTTGACATAGTCTTGCAGTTTTTGACCTTGAACAAACCCTTGGGAATTGAGGGTTAAGTCTCGAATGTCCGATTCTTTTAAGGTCAAGGCAATTTGCTGAAGCTGGAAAGGCGTTTTACCACTGGCATAGATACTTCCCACAAAACTTCCCGCACTCGTTCCCGTAACAATTTTAGGTTTAATACCATGTGACTCTAGAACTTTAAGCACCCCAATGTGTGCAAAACCTTTGGCACCGCCACCGCCGAGTGCAATCGCAATCACAGGTTCGCGAGCTTGAATGGGAGTTGTTGTAGGTGTTTTCTTTGATGCAAGATCACATCCTGCCATAGTCAGTGTGAGTGCACCAATCAGAGATAAACGAGCAAAATTCATGGTCAAAAGTACTAAAACGCAAAACAAATAATGGTGCACATCTCAGCAGATTCGACCTTGATTTACTAGCTATTTTTTAAGCGTTTTTGTAAAGGCTTGGCCAACCATTTTGGGTTTTTCGCTGAAAATTTGCCGATATACAGATCTAAAATATGCTCTAGGTCTTGCTCAAAATGCTCTGTGGGATGAAATACGCCCAAGCAGTGGATGGTTTTTTGCGCATAGTCAAAGGAAAACATCACAATCGGAATCTGTGCACCATGCGCAATGCGATAAAAGCCACTACGGATAGATTCGGCTTGCTTACGTGTGCCTTCAGGGGCCATACCGACCCAAATTTTTTCTTTGCTGTGAATAATATCGATAATGTCTTGGGTTAACCCTTGGGCATGGGTACGATTGACAGGAATCACGCCAATCCACTCAAGTAAAGGCTTCAGTGGGGTATGAAACAAACTGTTCTTGCCAAAAATTGTGATTTTTAGGCCTAAACCCAACAGAGCCGTAAAGCCATGCCATGCATCGATATTTGAGGTATGCGGTGAAATAATTGCTACTGCTTTAGGCAGGTTCGGAAATTCGCCAACAAAGCGCCAACCTTGCGCCAAATAAAGCTGCTTAAAAATAGCGCGAGTGAATGCAGATGAGTTACGACTTGGAACTTGATCTGGTAGTTCTGGAAAATTTTGGTTCATTGTTATTATACTCAATCGACCAAGATGTATATCCTCTCATCATAAGCAGTGATCAGCTTGAATTCATTGGCAAAAAAAGTGAAGGGATAGCGATCTCAGATGAACATTTTGACCAATCCATGTATATAGGAACAGCATGCCACAGACTCGCAATGTATATATTTTGCTGTTTTCATTGTATTGGGCGCAGGGCTTACCTGTCGGGTTTATGACTCATGCCTTGCCTGTCATTTTAAGAGCACAGAGTGTTTCATTGGCACAGATTGGAGGCTTCGGACTGCTGATGTTGCCGTGGTCGATCAAAGTGTTTTGGGCACCTGTACTGGATCGCTTTGGGATCACTCGTTTCGGCCACTATCGGAGTTGGATCATCCCATTGCAGTTTCTTACGGTGCTGGTGCTGATCGGGCTGTCTTTCCTCCCGATTGATGGATTAAATCAACCTATTTATTTATGGGCTTTCTTTGTGGCCCTCCTGAGTATGAATTTGCTAGGGGCAACGCAAGATATTGCAACAGATGGATTGGCAGTCAATATTTTAAAAGGGGAGCAACAGCACTGGGGTAATACCTTTCAGGTGATTGGATCGCGTTTGGGTTTTATTGTCGGTGGTGGAGCAATCTTGTGGGCATTAGATTGGCTGAGTTGGCAGAGCACTTTTTTGATGCTGGCGGCAATCGTCTTTATAAACACGCTGCCGATTTTAATTTATCTAGAGCCAAAGCATCGAGCTGTTTCAGAAGCTCGGCCTACACCTTTCAACCTCCAACAGATCAAAAACTATTTGGCTTATTTTGTCCAGAGTCCCGTACTCGCAGCATGGTTAGCAGTGCTATTCAGCTTTAAAATAGCGGATGGTTTAGCAGGGCCACTTTTGAAGCCTTTAATGGTCGATTTGGGTCTGAGTTTTTCTCAGATAGGGATTTATGTCACCATGTTGGGTGCATGTGCCGCTTTAATAGGTGCAGGACTTGCAGGCTATAGTTTGAAGTTGATTCGCCCTGCCACGGCTTTAGTACTGTACTCAGTGCTAAAAATATTCAGTCTGGCGGCTTATACATGGTTAGCCTTTCAATATGAAAGCCAGCACAGTATTCAGCCGTGGCTAATTTATTTGATTAATGCCTTTGAAGATATGACCTCATCGATGCTGTTGGTGGTTATGCTCACCCTAGTGATGCAGTACAGTCGTAAACATCTGGCAGGCACGGACTTTACTTTTCAAGTGGCGCTGATGGCCACTGTCAGTGGCGGTTTGTATAGTGTGAGCGGTCTATTGGGAGATTGGATCGGCTATTTTAATTATCTGTGTATGATTGTGGTCATTGCGATGTTGAGCCTGTGGTTTATCTTCAAATGGCGTGGCATTGCGATGCATTCAGACCTTTCATAATTCATTCATAAATAAATCATAAAAAGTGCTAAATAGTGACGTAAACAATTAAAAAATATAACTAAATAATTTTTTAATTGTTCTGTCATATATGTCTGAACGGTAATATTTGTAACAAATTTACCGTAGGATATTTTGATAATGAAAACACAAATTGCAGCCGCAATCGCTTTAAGTTTAGTGGCAGGGGTAACATTCGCAGCACCTACTTTTTATGGTGAAATTGATGTCACGGCCGATTATTTACCTGAAGACAATGCTTCGCCAAATAAAGACCGCGATGTGGTCGAGCTGAATTCTAACAACTCCTTTTTGGGGTTAAAAGGCGAAGAGAAGCTGACAGATCGCTTAAATGCACTATACCAAGCTGAATTTACCTTTTATGTAGACAATGGCGGTAGCACCGATACTTTCGTTCCGCGTAATTTACTCGTTGGCTTACAAGACCAGAAATTGGGTACATTGAAAGTCGGTAAAATTGATACCCCCGTTAAACAACTGTCTTCAGTGGTAGATACCTTTAATAACTATGTCGCCAACAAAGCCGATGTGGCGGGGATTTTCACGGGTGAAAACCGAGTCGATAACGTGCTGGTCTATGAAACACCTGCTTGGGGAGTGGGCGCAGGTAAACTGAAAGCTGCGGCACTGTTAGCAACAGGAGAAGCTGGTGGTATTGAAAAATCTAAAGGCGGGGCAAAAGTTGCAGGGCGTTGTCTGGGCGATGCTTGGTCAGCGTCAGTGGTCTATGACAGTAAAAAGTTTGTTGCAGGGGTTGGTTATGATAAGGCCATTCCGTCAACCTTTGCAGGACGTGGCACGTTGAATGCGTCAGCGCCTGAGGTGACTGGCGGAGTGGCAGGCAGTGCCTTTGCAGCAGCAGACACCTTACGCGCGATTGGTCGAGTAAATCTGAATAATGGTTTAGCGTTGAAAGCGTTATATCAAACTTCTGAAGTGGTGGATGTACAAGGCAATGATGCTGCCGCGGCTGCCATAGACGATGCACAAGGCTGGTTGGTTGGGGCTGAATATAACTTACCGACTGCCAAAGCTTGGACAGTGAAAGCTCAATACAGTCAAAACTCAACCAGTTTTAAAACATCTAAAGAAGACTTTGATGCGCAGCAGTTTATTGCAGGTGCTGATTATGCCTTTACCAAGCAAGTTAAAGCTTATGGTTACGCAGGGATTTTGACGCTTGAACAAGCATCATTTGAAACCAAACAACCTGTAGTAGGCACGGGGATTGAATACAAATTTTAATGTTTAAGTGATAGAAAAAAGGCGCTGCACAGACAGCGCCTTTTTTATTTAAGCGAGTTTTAAGTTTAGAAAACTACATTGGGGACATCCGCTCAGCAAGACATGATTTAAAATGTTCAATTTGCAGTCTATTTTTAAAGAAGTTTCACTTTCGCGCTTTAACGTATATTTGGCGCTGTGGTTAGCCGTGGTTTTAAATGTGATGTTCTATAAGCAAGTTCAGTTGCTTACGCCCTATCACGGTTTCAAAGCTTATGCCTTTATCGGTGCTACCGTTTTGGTGGTGTTGGCTTTTTATCATTTAGTTTTTCAACTGTTACAGTGGCGACCGATGGCTAAAGGGTTGGCTGCGCTATTGATCGTCACTGGTGGAATGAGTGCATATTTTGTTAACAGCTTAGGCGTTTCGATCACACCAGATCAGATCCAAAACATGATGCAAACCGATGGCAATGAAGTGCGCGACTTGTTGTCATGGCGTCTTGTGCTGTGGATTGGGGCGATGGTAGTACTACCTTTAGTCGTTTTATTTAAGGTTAAAATCCGCCGTGATCCTTTTAAAACCGTGTTATTGCACAAGCTGTTCGGTAGTGCAGTTTCTATCTTGCTGATTGCAGGCATGTTGTTTATTTTCTTTGTCGATTATGCCGCGATTTTCCGTGAGCATCGTGATCTCAAAGGGATGATTTCACCGCAAAATGCGATTAGTTCAACGCTGTCATATTATAAAAAAAATCGACCACAGCAGCATTTACCGTTGGTGACTTATGGTGAAGATGCCCATTTGGTGAAGCAAGTCGGACAGCAAAACTTGCCGAAATTGATGGTTTTGGTGGTCGGTGAAACGGCACGTGCAGAAAGTTTTTCTTTAAATGGCTATGCGAAAAAGACCAACCCTGAGCTGGAAAAACTCAATGTCATCAACTTTAATCAAGTCAGTTCTTGCGGGACAGCCACTGCAGTTTCGGTGCCTTGTATGTTTTCAGGCATGCCACGTGAAAACTACGATGCACAGTTAGCGCACCACCGTGAAGGTTTATTAGACCTTGCACAGCGTGCTGGTTACAAAGTGACATGGATTGACAATAACTCTGGCTGCAAAGGCGTTTGTGATCGGGTTGAGCAGTATAAAATTCCTGAACCGATACAAAAAAAATGGTGTTCAGCCGATGGTGAATGTAGCGATGAAATTTTGGTGGATAGCTTAAAAGCCTATATGGCTGGTATTGCGGCTGATGATAAAACGCCACGTTTAATTGTGTTACACCAAATGGGCAGTCATGGACCAGCTTACTATAAGCGTTCAACGCCTAAGTTTCAGCCTTTCCAACCGATGTGCGAAACCAATGCCATTCAAGCCTGCACACCTGAACAGCTGAAAAATAGTTATGACAACTCCATTGTTTATACCGACCATGTGTTGAGTCAACTGATTGGTGTATTAAAGCAAAACTCAAATTTTGAAACTGGTTTTTGGTATTTATCTGACCATGGTGAGTCGACTGGTGAGCACGGGTTGTATCTACATGGTTCACCTTATGCCATTGCACCGAGTCAACAGACCCACGTGCCGATGCTGATGTGGTTTTCAGAAACATGGCAAAGGCAGAATCCACAACAAATCGCTTGCTTAGGGCAACAAAAAAGCCAAGAATTAAGCCAAGATCATTTGTTCCCAAGCTTATTGAGTTTACTTGGGGTAAAAAGTACGGTGATTGATTCAAAAAATAATATGTTAGAACACTGTACTGCGACCAAAGCGAGCACTTAGACCATGTCAAAAATATTGATTATTGAAGATGATTTTATGATTGCTGAGTCCACACAAACGCTGCTGCGTTATCAGCAGTTTGATGTGGTATGGGTCAATAATGGTTTTGATGGTTTAAAGCAATTACAACAATATCCATTTGATGTGGTGTTGTTGGATTTGGGACTACCGATGATGGATGGGATGCAGGTCCTAAAAAATATTCGCTCGCTTTATCCGACTTTGCCTGTGCTGATTATTTCAGCGAGAGATCAGTTACAAAATCGAGTCGATGGTTTAAACCATGGTGCGGATGATTACTTAATTAAGCCTTATGAGTTTGATGAGTTGCTGGCACGTATTCATGCACTATTACGTCGTAGTGGCGCGTTAAAACAGCAAAAGCAAAGCCAGACTTTGAGTTATGCAGGTCTAGAGTTAGATGAAGATTTGCACTTAGCCAAGTACAAAGGGCAGACCATTGATTTGTCGAACCGTGAATGGGCTATTTTAATTCCTTTGGTCAGTCATCCCAATAAAATTTTTTCCAAAACCAATTTGGAAGAAAAGCTCTATGACCTTGATTCGGAAATTAACAGCAATACCATTGAAGTTTATATTCACCATTTGCGTGCCAAACTTGGCAAAGACTTTATCCGTACCATTCGAGGTTTAGGCTATCGTTTGGGGCAGGTTGAAGCATAAAATGGCGAAGTCGACTCCTGTTTCTTTAAAGCGTCAACTGATTACCTATACCTCTTTATTTAGTATTGTGATGGGGTGTTTGTTGGTGATTGCAGCGTATCGCATTGCACTTGAAGAGACCAATGAGATACTCGATGCACAAATGCGTAATTTGGCTGAGCGTGTTGCAGCGCATGATCCCGCTCCAATTAAGAGTGAGTTTGAAGCGGACAGACACTATCACGAAGAAGATTTATTTGTAGATGTTTGGTCGTATGGACTGCCTGAACAACGGCAACATGAGTTTGATTTATTAATACAACCCGTTAAAAAAGCTGGATTTTATACTCATCATACAGCACAAGGCTTATGGAATACCTATGTGCTGCCAACAGAAAAGTATCAAATTCAAGTCAGTCAGCAGCGCAGTGTAAGACAAAAGCTGGCTTTAGAGCTGGCGGCCAATATGTTGATTCCATATTTACTGTTTATGCCTTTGGCTTTATGGGGACTGAGTTGGATTATTGGGCGTAGTCTAAAGCCCTTAGATGAGTTTAAAGCGGAACTTGCACAGCGTGAACCATATGAACTGAGTGAGATTCGTCCAGACGGTTATCCACTGGAAATTCTTCCGACCATTAATGAAATGAATCGTTTATTTGAACGCATTTCGCTGTCGCAAAAAGAACAAAAGCAATTTATTGCCGACGCAGCGCATGAGCTCAGAACCCCTATTACAGCACTGAATTTGCAAATGAAAATTTTGCTGCATGAGTTTCCAGAACACCAAGCATTAAAAAACCTAAGTTTAGGCTTAATTCGGACTCAACATTTGGTATCACAACTGCTCAATTTGGCGAAACAGGATGCTTCCTTACCAAGTTTAGAACCGACACAAAGGCTAGGGCTAAGTGATGTGGCGGTTGAATGTATGGAGCAACTGATGGAGCTGGCGCTAGCCAAAAGCATCGATTTAGGCTTGGAACAGCATGAAGAACTTTGGCTAGAAACTCAAAGTTCAGCCTTACATTCTATTGTCTATAATCTCTTGGATAATGCGATTAAATATACGCCTGAACAGGGCGTGATTAATGTCTCCATTTATCAGCAAGATCAGCAAGCCATTGTTCAAATTGAAGACAGTGGACCGGGCATTGCGCCAGAACTTTATGATCATATTTTAAAGCGTTTCTATCGCGTACATCACCATCTGGAAGTCGGCAGTGGATTGGGTTTATCCATTGTCGATAAAGCCGCAGAAAAAATTGGCGCCAAACTGCACTTTGGACAAAGTGCAGGATTGGGCGGCTTACAAGTTCAAGTGATCTTTAAGTTGTAGTTTCGGCTTGAGTTGGGCTGGACAGTGTAAACTGTTTATAACACAGCGCATATGCCAGTACATTGACCAGCCAAATCACCCATGCCGTCCATAAATTGTGACTAAGGAAATGCGCACCCCGCATCATTTGCGCCCAACCCATGACAAAGCCTAAAATCAGGGCAGCAAGCAAATAAAACCACGCGCGTTTGGGTTCATTTAGACGGTATACGAAATATCCCACAAAGAGTGCAAAACCTGTTGCGGCATGTCCTCCAGGGAAGCAATGTCCTGCGCTGGCTGATAAGTCCCAAAAGAAATCATGTGCTGTGGCCAGTGTCATGTCCCATGGGCAGGCATGCGCAGATTGTGATTTTAAAATACCAATGAGGCTGGTACTGATGAGGACTAAGCCAATGAAATAACCATTTTGCCAACGCTGGGGCTTGAACGTAGCCCATTTATACGAAGCGAGCCATTTCAGTAAATAAATTACATACACCGCGATGATGATGTCTTTAACATAACGGTGATTCAGTTCTGCTAAGGCCCAGTCGCGCTTTAATGGAAAATGACCAGTTTGATCCATAAAGGGGTGAATCAGTTGTAAGTCGATGGTGCCCGCCACAGGGAAGAGCAGCCACAATACGGCAAAACCCAGCGTCAAAATAAAAAACTGAAGGATGAAAAAACGTTGCTGATCCGACACAAGTGAGGCCATGTTCTGAAAATAAGCGCTATTCCAACAGCGTCAGCTTAAACGAGGCTTAACATAAACGCTGTTTCATCTGCTTTAGCATGATCTGTGCTTTGGTTATCGTTTTAAGGCGAATACAAAGTGTCGGTTCAGTGTTACATTTGCTCTCAAATACATGAGGTTTAAACATGTCGATACGTGCTGTTCTATTTGATTTGGATAATACTTTGACGCATCGTGGACGAAGTGTTGCGGTTTTTAGTCAAAGCCTTGTCGATACCTATCAAAGCCAACTTAACTGCGTTGATGTGGAGCAGATTGAGTCGATTGTGAATCGGATTGATAATGGTGGTTATCCCTTAAAAAAGTATTTAACCCATCCCAGTATCGGTGCTTCTGTGGCTTATGCGTTGCTAAAAGAATTAAACTGGCAGGTGCCTCCACATTTAGAAGCGTTAAGCAATTTCTGGTTTGAACAGTTTGGTTGCAGCGCTGTGGCAATGCCTGAGGCTGAGCAAACACTGACCCATCTAAAGCAAGCAGGATATAAACTCGCCATTATTTCAAATGGCGGTCATTCCACACGGCTGTCTATATTAAATGGCTTGGGCTTTCAGCATTATTTTGATGTGATCAATAGCTCTGGATTGTTTGGTCAAGCCAAACCCCAAGCTGATATTTTTATTGACACCGCTCAGCAGTTGGCTGTTGATGTGGAGCAGTGCTTATTTATAGGAGATCATCCTATTAATGATGTACAAGGTGCGCAGCAGGCAGGAATGCAAGCGCTGTGGCTATCAGGCTTTCATGTTCCTTCAGTACAGATGACTGCACCGAATATCACGGCATTGTCCGAGATTTTTGATTATTTAGAAAGCTAAAAGCCCCTTATAATTTTGAATACGAATAAAAAAGCGGCCCATGTGAGCCGCATTAAAGTGGAAATGTGTTTAGAACATACTGTCATCTGAGTTGGCAGAGATTTTATGAATGGATAAATCTGCACCGCGGAATTCATCTTCTTGGCTTAAACGGATGCCCATCGTGGCTTTTAAAGCGCCATAGACTACCAATCCACCAACAACAGCTATACCAATAGCCAATAGCGTACCAATCAGCTGTGACATCATCGCAACACCGCCTAAACCACCAAACCATTTTTGACCAAAGATCCCGACTGCAAGTCCCCCAAAGGCACCACATACGCCGTGCAAAGGCCATACACCGAGTACATCATCGACTTTCAGCTTGTTTTGGGTGTAGGTGAAAAGTTTGACAAAAATCAGTCCAGCAATGGCGCCAATCACCAATGCCCCAATCGGATGTACGACATCCGAACCTGCGCAAATTGCAACGAGACCCGCTAAAGGCCCATTGTGTAAGAAGCCCGGGTCATTTTTTCCTGCGAAGTTGGCTGCCAAGGTTCCGCCAACCATGGCCATAAGTGAGTTAATCGCGACCAGTCCTGAAATTGCATCTAAACGTTGTGCACTCATCACGTTAAAGCCAAACCAACCCACGATCAAAATCCATGAACCTAAAGCCAAGAAAGGAATAGACGAAGGAGGATGCGCACTGACACGACCATCTTTCTTGTAGCGACCATCACGTGCACCGAGTAAAACCACCGCAGCCAAAGCTATCCAGCCTCCCATAGCATGTACAACCACGGAACCTGCGAAGTCATGGAAACTTGCGCCGAAAGTGTCTTGTAGCCATTGCTGTAAACCAAAGTTGCCATTCCACGCGATCCCTTCAAAAAAAGGATAAACCAAGGCCACCAATAACACGGTTGCAATCGCTTGTGAGCGCATTTTAGCACGCTCGGCAATACCGCCAGAAATAATCGCTGGAATTGCGGCTGCAAAAGTGAGCAGGAAGAAACAGCGCATCAGGTTATAACCATGATCGGCTGCTAAGGTATCCCCAATATGGAAAAAATGGTTTCCATAGGAAATATAGTAACCTACAAAGAAGTAGGCGATTGCAGAAAGTGAAAAGTCCGTTAAAATTTTGCTTAAAGCATTGACTTGGTTTTTATGACGAACTGTCCCTAGTTCTAAAAAAGCAAAGCCTGCATGCATGGCAAGGACTAAAACCGCACCAAGAAGAAGAAAAAGTAAGTCAATATTTTGCATGTTTGGGTTCCATTTGAGTGCAAAATTTTGCAAAAAGAAACCCAGTATACTGATGCTTGTAATTTCGTGAAGATTTCAGCAAAAAGGAAATATTGATTAAGTTTTGCTTAAAAATAATAAGACTCGATATAAAGCAAAACTATGCACCATGATGGTGTTTGTGCATTGCAGTGGTGCATGGGTTAAAATATAAGTTAATATTAAGTTTATGAATATACTATGTTTATCTAAGTTTCTTTATTTTAAATATACAGGTGTATAGTTTATCTTTTGAGTGAAACCCAAAAAGTAGCAACACAAAAAAATGATAAAAAAATTCGGTTAGCAGCTATTGTGAGCCGAGTCTCCGTTGCTTTGTTCTCTTTTGGAACGCTCATGCCATGAAATGTGCGTGCTGATTGTGCATCAGTGAAAGTTTTTAAACACCATTGTATTTTCTCATTCTTATTTTAATTTATCACGGATAAAACATGAATAATCACATAACTATATGTAATTAATTGTAATTATTGTCATATATGATCAGTCCTATTTCATCGTTTTACATCTAAAACGAGACAAAATAGTCGGGCAATATTGGCTTTTTGCTGAAAAGTTATGATTACAGAGTTTGCACAAAAAACAAAGACAAGCAGGCAGAATTGGCATTTTAGGTTTTGCTGCTTGAGCGTGATTTCTTAGAGGATATTGGGGCGTTTTAACTGATATTTTTTGATGGATTATGATGAAGAAAAAACTAATAGCAACATTGTTTGCTCTCCCATGTGTGATGGCTTGGGCCAGTAGTGAAGTAACTTCGGATTGGGGTTATCAAGCACAAACAGCACCGCAGTATTGGAGCCAGCTCAACACCAAATACCAAACTTGTGCGGGGCATAATCAATCACCCATTAATATTGAGCATGTGATTTCAGCAGACCTTGCGCCACTTGATTTTGATTATAAAACTGCTGCAACGAGTATCGTGAAGCTCCCTCATACTTTACAAGCCAATTTTCATCAAGGCAGTTATTTAAGTTTAGAGGGAGAACGATTTCAATTATTGCAAATGCATTTACATAGCCCTTCAGAAAATACGGTTCACGGCAAAAGCTTTCCGATGGAATTACATTTAGTCCATGCTTCTGAAAAAGGCGAGCTGGCTGTGATTGCGATGATGTATGAACAAGGGAAAAAGAATCAAGCACTTGATGGACTGTGGCAGCAGTACAGGCAACCCCAGAAAGTATTCAATTTAAACGCAGATCAATTTCTGCCGACACATCGCGAGTACTACCGCTTTAATGGTTCGCTCACGACACCACCGTGTACTGAAGGTGTACGTTGGGTGGTCTTAAAAGATATTCAGCAGGCATCAGCACAGCAAATTTCAAACTTCGCTGCACTGATGGGGTATCCGAATAATCGTCCTGTTCAAGCCACCAATGCGCGCTTGGTTTTAGACTAGAGCGTGAATTAAAAAAGCAGATCACACGATCTGCTTTTTTAATGTGGGATAACACGTCTATGCTAGTGCAAGATCTTGTCTAAGAACTGTTGAGCGCGATCGCCACGTTTGGTGTTAAAGAAATCATCTTTGCTACAGTCTTCGACAATTTTACCTTGATCCATAAACAACACACGGTTGGCCACTTGGCGGGCAAAGCCCATTTCATGGGTGACACACATCATGGTCATGCCTTCATGTGCCAACTCGACCATCACATCAAGAACTTCATTAATCATTTCAGGGTCAAGTGCCGATGTCGGCTCATCAAACAACATGGCAATCGGATCCATGCTTAAGGCACGGGCAATTGCGACACGTTGTTGTTGTCCACCTGAAAGTTGTGCTGGAAATTTATGTGCATGTGCACTCAGCCCAACTCGTTCTAAATAGCCTAAGCCTTTCTTTTTCGCTTCAGCTTCAGAGCGTCCCAATACTTTAATTTGGGCAATGGTTAAATTTTCAGTAATGCTGAGATGTGGAAACAACTCGAAATGCTGAAACACCATGCCTACGCGACTGCGTAATTTGGTCAAATCTGTTTTCGGGTCTTTGATGGGAATTCCATCGACTGTGATTTGACCTTGTTGGAAATCTTCCAGTCCATTCACTGTTTTAATCAGGGTCGATTTGCCTGAGCCGGATGGACCACAGACCACCACCACTTCACCTTGGCAAATTTGTGTGGTGCAATCGGTTAATACTTGAAAATCGCCATACCATTTACTGACATTTTGGAGGTCAATCATTACTTTTTGGTCGCTCATACGCTTAACCTCCTTTGTAATCGTTTTACTGCATATGTGGCTAGCATACTGATGGTGAAATACACTAGGCCTGCAAATAAAATATATTGCGTTAATAGAGACATCAAATCGCCCCGCACGTAGTTGGTGCGGAAAAAGTCGAGTAGGCCAATGGCGTACACCATGGTCGAGTCTTGGAACAAGATGATGGTTTGCTGTAACAGCAGCGGTGTCATTTTACGAAAGGCTTGCGGCAAAATGATTAAGCGCATGGACTGACCATAGGTCATGCCTAGTGCATAAGCCGCGGCAGACTGTCCTTTAGGAATCGATTGAATCCCTGCACGTACAATTTCCGAGAAATAAGCGGCTTCAAACAGCATGAACGCCACAATACTTGAGACCAAAGCGGTATCAATGGTCAGGTAATTTCCAGTGACTGTGGTGTAGATAAACGGTACAGCAAAGTAGAACCACATCAATACCAACAGCAGAGGAATCGAGCGAAATAAATTGACATAGCCTTGGGCAATTAAATTCAAGATGCGAATTGAAGACAAACGCATTAGTGCCAACAGCGTGCCAATGAAAATACCACCAATGGTGGCGATGATGACCACTTTTAAAGTGATACTTAAACCATGCCATAGGGCGGGTGCAGATAACTGCAAATCATGGGTAAATGCGGTGAGCCATTCCATTATTTAGCTCCTGCAATTAAACCTGGGACACGCAAACGTTTTTCAAGCAGCGTCATTAAGGTAATTAAGCACACGTTGATAACGATGAAAATAATCGTGACATAGGTATAGATTTCGATGGTGTTCTGCGTATATTCGCTGATGGTTTTCATCTGCGAAATAATCTCGGAGACCCCAACTAAAGAGGCTACAGAAGTATTTTTGACGCAGTTGGTCAACTCTGAGCTCAGAGGCGGCAAAATCGTACGGAAGGACTGCGGTAAAATGACATAGCGGTATAGCTGTGCGGTACTAAAACCCATGGCATAACCTGCATTGACCTGTCCTGTAGGTAAGGCTTCAATGCCTGTACGGACTTGTTCGCAGACACGTGCTGCGGTAAACAGTCCCAGACCAATACTGGCTGAAATCAGCGCTGTTGTTCCTGCACTTAAATCGTTAATCCACCATGACTTGATCGGGCCAGGTAAGAAATTCGGCACCACATAAAACCAAATAAATAATTGGATCAGTAGCGGTACATTACGAAAAATGGTGACGTAGCCAGTGCCGATGGCACGTGCGGTTTTATTGGGAAGCGTGCGCATAATGCCGAGAATACTTCCGAGCACCATTGCAATGCTCCAAGCCACAATGGCAATAACAACCAGCCAGCCTAAACCAATTAAAATCCAACTGAGATAGGTGCTATCTCCGACGCCTGTGGATTGCCAAAGGACGCCCCAGTTCCAGGTATAATTCATGACAATCCCCTAAAATAGGTCAGGCAAAGAAACTTTGCCTGAGTGAACATTAATCTTTCCCTTATCGTTTACTGATCACGGTCATGTGGGTTTGCAATTAAGGCTTTAAGTTGGTCTGACATAGCAAAGTTCAGGTTAATGTTTTTCGGTGGAATTGGTTGTTCAAACCATTTGTTGTACATCTTGTTAATTTCACCTGAGCTATAAGTGGCTTTAATTGCATCATCAACCACTTGCTTAAAGCCTGTGTCACCTTTACGCAACATACAGCCATAAACTTCTTGAATTGGTGCTGTACCAACAATGTGCCACTTGTTTGGATCTTTAGCTTTCGATTTTTCTCCAGCAAGTAAAATGTCATCCATCATAAACGCAGCAGCACGACCACTCTGGAGCATCAAGAATGATTCAGCATGGTCTTTGGCAGAAATCACTTCACCAATACCGAGTTCTTTTTCATGCTGACGGATATAGCGTTCAGAGGTTGTCCCTGCTGTCGTTACTAATTTTTTGCCTTTTAAGTCAGCAAAATCCTTCACACCTGAATCGGTTGCAGTAAGTAAACGTGAACCCACTTCAAAGAAGCCCACAGAAAAATCAACTTGTTGCTGGCGTTCTTTGTTGTTTGTAGTTGAACCACATTCAAGATCGACTGTGCCATTTGAAACCAATGGAATACGGTTTTGGCTGGTGACTAAGTTATAGCGAACTTTCAAATCAGGCATATTCAGCTTTTGTTTAACAGCCTCAACCACTTTGAGCTGTAAATCATGTGCATAACCGACAGGTTGATTTGGGTTGTCTGCGATATAGGAGAATGGAATAGAGGAGTCACGGTAACCTAAAACAATGGTTCCTGATTTTTTAATCTTATCTAAAGTGCCTGACTGTGAAGCATCTGCGCCAGTGCTAGCTGCATCCGTTGCAGGTGCTTTGTTGTCGCTACATGCACTGAGGCTCAGCGCAAGTGCACTTGCACAAAATAGGGCAGAAAGATTACGTTGCATGGTCATGTACAAACTCCTTTTGTTTGCAGCATCAATTGCATTGTTTTTATTAAAAACGTCAGAATTGGGTTAAAGCTTTATTCTGTGCAAAAGATGTTCTTTTTATGGTGTTTTTTTTTACAGCTTAGTCTGCATCTTAATCGAGATTGCTTTTGCTGCTCAAGTGGGATTTTTAATATTTTGTTAATAATGCATGAGATGAGTGCATCGCTATATTCCTCTGATATTAAAAAGAAAATTATGCACAATGCGTGCCATTTCAAGTTTCATAATTTATTTTATTAGGCTAATGTCTAATGCCGCAAGGTTGGCTATGCGTTTCGTTATGGATGCATGACAGAATGGATTTTGTTCGTTTAGAACATGCTAAAACAGCAATAGCAAAGAAAAGTGCTTTATTTTGAAGATGATCCGTTTTATGACGCAGTATATAAAAGTCTGTTAGATTCGGTTTACTGTCCTACGTTTTCCGCAGAAGATTAAAAACTAAAAAATAAAAGCGACTGTACGTTATGAACAAATGACAGGGCACAATCGCAAGGGGAGGAGATGAGCAGATGTGTATCAAGAAGTGCTTAGTGCACAAACATATCCATATATTCACGGATTTCAGAAATAGCCGTTTCAATATCAGTCGTCAGCCATGTTGGCTCAAACAGTCCAATATAGTGATCTAAACGGTCTTGAGGTACAACTAAACGCACTGGACATTCTTCTTCCAGTAAGCGCCAAGGAATGATGGGTGTTTCATTGTCTAAAAAGGCTTGCACATTTCGAATGTCAATAATCATGGCATTGACACATTCAGGAAAAGGCATCACTGAAAACTCTTCAGTACGACGACGGAAAAACTCCAGATCGCCCCATTTTAGAATATAACTAGGCTTAGAAAATTCAATAATACCAATAAGATGTTGGTCTCGCGTGTAGTGCAAATGACATTGGTGCGTAACATCAGTGTCTAAATCAAGCGTTACACTTTGTTGACGATATGCCATAAAGTCCAAAAACAGCTAAAACAAGGTGCATAATTATAGCGCAAATTCAGTTGAAGAGCGCTGTTCGCCAGACTCTTTTTGTCTATGCCTAGGTGAAATACTTTTTATATGACTTTTAACACTGAATTGACAGATGAATGAGTATTTTTAAAGTCTTATAAAATAATAATTTATCTTAAGATAAAGCGCTTGTTTACTATCTCACTATGCTTTGAAACACAATGCTACACAAGCAGTTGTTAGTATGAGAATTCGACAACTTGATAATAGAAAATTGAGGGGGAGCTATGCCACATGATTTCAATAAACCGTCCCATGTACAAACGCCAGAGGAGCGGCAGAAGAAAAAACGCGTGCCCGTGTATATATTGGCATTGGTCGGAATTTTCTTAATCGCATTATTATTTTATATGTTTGCAGATACCAAGCCAAATCCGACTGAGGCGCCTCCAGGTCATCCGAATCCGAGCGCAGAGCCTGCAACACCGAATAATAGCACCACTGCAACAGCAGGTGACGAAGCGACAGCCAACGATAGCAATACGGCGACTGCAACTGACCGCTAAATGTGACTAAAGCCCTTGTAATGTACAGGGGTTTTTTCTTTAGCAGTCATCAAAAGGTATTCCATTTCTCATTCATACCTCATGGCAGACAATCACTTCAAAACTAAAATCTGTAGTTGAGCAAAGGTCGCTGTGATGTAGACACAACAAGAGGGAGAACAAAATGAATGATTATGTAGGGCATCAGGGTCGATTTGATGCGATGTATTATTGGGACCAGTTTCACCCAATCCTGTCCGCAATCGCCATCCTGATCATTGGTTGGATTATTGCATTATTGATTGCAGGTGCTGTGAAAAAGGTTTTAACCAAACTCGGGACCAACCAAAAACTTTCCAGTGCTACTGGCCATCGCTCGAATATTGAAAATATTATTTCTCGAGTTGTGTTTTGGCTCATCTTGATTATTGCGGTGATCGGTGCACTCAATGTTCTCAATCTCACCAGTGTAAGTGGGCCATTTAGTAATATGGTTCAACAGTTCTTGTTGTTTATTCCACAACTGTTGGCTGCTGTTGCTGTGGGCTTTATTGGCTGGATTGTGGCAAAGCTGGTCAAAGTGGGTTTACAAAAAGGATTGGATCGGACTCAGTTAGATGAAAAACTCAGTCAGGATGTCGGAGTCAGTACGCTGAGTCAAAACATTAGTGAAATTGTCTATTGGCTGATTTTATTACTATTCTTACCCATTGTTTTGTCGATACTCGGTCTGACTGGGCTGCTCTTTCCGATCCAAAATATGGTCAATGAAGCCGTACTGTATCTACCAAATATCTTTATTGCGGGTGTAATTGTTTTTGCAGGTTATATTCTAGCCAAAATTGTACGGGGCATTATTGAGGGCTTATTGAGAAGCCTAGATGTACAAAAACAGGTTGAAAAAGTAGGACTGTTTAAAAACTCAGATTTGGCTAAAGTGCTCGGATCTTTTGTTTTTGCAATGGTTATTATCACAGCGCTGATTATTGCGTTTGAAGCTTTAGGCATTGATGCAATTTCTCAACCAGCGACGGCCATGCTGTATGAAATCATGAATGCAATTCCGCACATCATTGCAGCGGCATTAATTTTAATTTTGGCCTATGTGGTGTCACGTTTTGTCGCAAGTCTTGTGGTTGAAGTCTTGTCGGGAACAGGTGTAGATGACATTCCAAACAAAGTTGGCTTGCAACGTTTCTTAGGAAACACCAAAGCGTCTTGCGTCGTGGGTTATTTCATTGTGTTCTTTACCATGCTATTTGCGGTCTCTGAAGCAGCAAATCGACTCGGCTTTGAACAGATCAGTGGTTTGATTGCGATGTTTATCCAGTTTGGTGCAAACATCCTATTAGGTGCAGTCATTCTGGGCGTGGGCTTCTGGCTGGCGAACTTGATTGCACAGGTGATTGAGCGTGGTGAATACAACAGTTCTCGTTGGGTGGCGAACATTGTTCGTGTCTTGATCATTGGCTTAGTGTTGGCGATGGGCTTGCGTGCAATGGGTATCGCAGATTCGATTGTGAATTTGGCCTTTGGCTTAACGCTTGGTGCGGTTGCTATTGCTTTTGCACTGGCTTTTGGTCTCGGTGGGCGTCAACCTGCGGAACGGGTTTTGACCGATTTGTTAGATAAAGCCAAAAAAGAAGGTACGCAACCGAATCCACTTTATCAGGCCAAAGCTGAAAGCACACAATCAGCACAAGGCAAAGAAGAGCATGCCCCACTGAAAGAGCAAATGGATACACCAACGGTTGCAGAGGAATATCAACATGCAGATGATATTCCCACTACAGCAGAGGTCGATCCTGCGCATAAACCTTTAAATAAACCTTTTGGTTCAACGGGTGAAGCTGAACAAGATATTGACGTTCACCCCAAAGATCCAGACTAAATTAATCACACTAAACACCGACCGCTGATGGCGGTTGGTGTTTTTTATTGGAGTAAACTGATGTCAAAAAAAGCCCCAAATAAATATTTTGCCCCAATCATCATTGCGGGTATTACGGTTGGATTTTTTGTGAGTGCTTATAAATTTGTCTTTGCAAAACCGAAGATCGATACAACAACACACGCTAATGCTGAAAGAATACCCACTGCGGCAACTGAAGGCCGTGATGCGGATGAATCTGATGAAAAATAATACAAAAGTCTATAGTGTGGAATGAAATTTAATTTGGTATGTTTGATGCATGTGGAATATGGATATTTCATAAATTAGAAATACTTACATGCCTATACTTTTGTGATAGCTGCATGGACATTTCACGATTTATTTTTATAAATTGCAGTTTAAAAAGGAAAAAACAGATGATACAAATATTAAAAAAAACATTGATGGCGAAACGTTCAGTGATCCAGCCGAGCCATGTCCATATTGCCATTGCGAAAATGGACTTAGCACTTGCCCGTCAGCGGAAGCAAAAGCAGTGCGTACTGCTACGCACTGATTATTTAGAATAATTTATCATTTAAGCAGATGGTTTAGACATATTCTGATGCGGCATGCGCAGATGACCATGCCCATTGGAAGTTAAAACCACCCAAATGTCCTGTCACATCCAATATTTCACCGACAAAGTACAAGCCTTTTTGCTTTTTACTTTCCATGGTTTTCGATGAAACTTCAGTGGTGTCTACACCGCCTAAAGTCACCTCAGCAGTACGGTAGCCTTCAGTTCCTGATGGTTTGACTTCAAACGCATGCAAGCGTGTTGCAATGTGCTCCAGTTTTTCATCCGACAGTTGGCCAATCGCTGTTTCAGCCAATTCAGGCCAAATGAGGTTTTGCAGTTCAACCACCACACTTTTCGGGAAATGTTCACCCAGTAAAGTGCGAAGCAGGGCTTTGGGTTGGCTGTGTTTCTTGGCTTTTAAGTAGTCTTGCAAATCCACGCTTGGCAAGAAGTCAATTTTGAAGCTTTGTCCTACATCCCAATAATTCGACAGTTGTAGCGAGCTTGGCCCACTGAGTCCACGATGGGTAAATAAAAGGGCCTCAGTGAAAGCGTTTAAGTCATTTGATAAAGTCGCATCGACCGCGTTGCCACTTAAGCGTGTGGTCACTTCTTTAAAGCTATCTGAAAAGGTAAAAGGCACCAAACCTGCGCGAGTTGGATATACATGGTGACCAAATTGCTTTGCAATTTCATAGCCAATGCCTGAACCGCCTAAGGTCGGAATAGATAAACCACCCGATGCAATCACCACAGATTCGGCTTCAAAATACCCTAGTGTCGTGGCAATTTGAAAACCTTGCTGATCGAATGCAGTGATGGCTTTTACTTCACAAGTGGTTTTAATGTCCACTAAACCTGTTTTTTCACACTCGCTCAACAGCATAGCTAAAATTTCTTTGGCACCTTTTAGGGTGAACAGCTGTCCGTGTTTACGCTCTTCATATTCAATACCATACTCACAAACCATCCCAATAAAGTCCCAATTGGTATAACGAGTGAGGGCTGAAATCACAAAATGCGGATTATGTGAAATAAAGTTGCTTGGCTCGACATAGAGGTTGGTAAAGTTACATTTACCCCCACCCGACATGAGAATTTTTTTGCCGACTTTGTTGGCTTTTTCTACCACCACCACTTTACGTCCGCGTTGAGCTGCCATATAGGCTGTCATTAAGCCAGATGCACCTGCACCTAAAACTAAGACATCATATTGATTTGCGGACATGACACACTCACGGGAGAATAAAGCAGGGCATTATAGACCATCTTTTTTGCTTTTTCAGGACTATCTAAAGCGTAGCTAAACGACCTTGCAACCCACCTGAATGAATCACCAAAATACGATGACCTGCAGGGAATGTACCTTGTTGAATTAAATCGCTTAAGCCCAACAGCATTTTGCCTGTGTAAATCTGTTCCAGTGGAATGTCATATTGCTGTTCAAAAGCATGGATAAACTGCAATAACTCAGTATTAGTTTTGGCATAACCACCACAGCAATATTGATCGGTAATTTGCCAATTCCGTTTTTCAGTCAGTTGCTCTAGCTCTCGACTCAAAAAATCGCCCTTGAGTGCAGAGAAACCCAAAACGTGCTGCTGTGAATGACTGGCTTCAATCAGACTCGCAATGGTGCCACCCGTCCCCACGGCACAACAAATCAGATCGAAATTTTGTCGATCTTCATCAGAGAGAATTTCTGTGCAGCCTTGAATGGCAAGGGGATTGGTTCCGCCTTCGGGAATCACATAATAATCAGGATAATCTTGTTGTAACTGTGCTAAGTAGGCTGGGCTTTGCTTTTGCCGATAGGCTTCTCGCGTCACAAACTGCAACTGCATGCCGAATTGCTGTGCTGTATTTAAAGTTGTATTCAGGGGTTTACAGGCCAGTTCTTCGCCCCGAATAATGCCCAGACTCTCAAAACCAAATAACTGCGCTGCATAGGCCGTGGCGGCAATATGATTGGAATAGGCACCGCCAAAAGTCAGCAGTTTTTTATAGCCTTGTTGCTGCGCTGCCAACAGGTTGTATTTGAGTTTAAAAAATTTATTGCCTGAAATGTGTGGATGGACCAAGTCTAAACGTTTGATGCTGATATTGATCCCGCCAACACTGATGTGCTGATAGGGAATGGACTGCGCAATCTGTTCAAACATAGGACTTTTATCAATCAGGTTGAGTGCTTAGTGTAAGTGAAAAAGGGCATTTTTTTTCACAGGATTAATCCTTTGCTGCATGCGTATCGACCGAGCTAATCACGGACATGCCCGGACGTAAATTTTCTATGCCCGTTTGATTCGGATCAATTGCAATCCGTACAGCAATACGTTGCACCACTTTGGTAAAGTTGCCCGTAGCATTATCGGCTTTAAGCACACTGAACTCTGAACCTGCGGCAGGGGAAATTTGTTCGACATGACCTGTAAATTTCTGATGATTGAGGGCATCCACCGTAAACCATGCTTTTTGCCCAATTTTCATATTGGCAATTTGAGTTTCTTTAAAGTTAGCCGTGACCCAAGTCTGTTGTGGAATCAGATAGAGCAATTGTGTACCTGCTGCCACATATTGTCCCACACGCGGATTGACTTCACCCAGTTGCCCATCCATCGGGGCGATAATACTGCTGTAGTTTTTGGTGGTTTGGGCTTGATCCAGTTGTGCAGCGGCATTGGTTACTTGCGCTTTGAGTCCAGTTTCTGCAACTTGTGCGGTTTTTAACGCTTCTTGAGCAACCAGTACATTGGCTTGTGCCTGTTGTAATAGGGCTAAGTTATTTTGCGTATCTGCAACGGCTTTGTCTTGTTCTGATTTAGATGCTGCACCAGAGTCCCCCAACTGTTGATAACGCTGCTGTTGTGCCAATGATAGTTGGTAGGCTGTTCGCGCTTGTTCAACTTTGGCTTCTGCCGCCACAATATCGGCTTTACGCTGAGCAATATTTTGGCTTTGATTGGACAGAGCATTCTGCGCTTGATCCACCCCAGCTTCAGCCTGTGTGACTTTTTGGTCATAGGTCGTGGCATCAATATGCATCAACACCTGTCCTTTTTTGACGTGATCAAAATCACTGACCAATACATCTTTGACATAGCCATTAATTTGCGAAGAAAGCACTGTGGTTTTGCCTTTGACATAGCTGTTGTCAGTGGACTCAACCGCACTGTCAAATGGTCCAATTTTCCATGCCCATAAAATGATTCCGATACCGATGATCAGTACTAAAAACATCAAGATCAGTGTACGTTTCGCTGTTGGAATCAGTTTACTCGAAGGTGGCGTAATCGGTGTTGCTGCTACCGCGGGCTGTTCCGACTGAGAGGCATTTTCAGACGTTGCGGTTGTTTCAGCGGGAGCTGCTGGTTTTTGATCTTCAGACATAACAATTTCTCAATAAATAGGGAGCAATGGCATTAGACATGACCGATTTTCGCTTGTTGTCGCAGTTGATATTGATTCCGTGCAATCAGGAATGTCCCCCACAACAACAACAGCATAGCAACAACGCCATTAAAGCTAATCACATCGTTATAGGCACGAACTTGAGCCTCTCGAGTCACCACTTGATTGAGATTTTTTAAGGCTTGTTGTTGCTCTAACTGCTGATCGAGCGTGTAAGTATGCGAACTTTGTTGATACGCTAAAAGACGCTGTGCAATCAATGGATTGGTTTCGGGAAGTTGTTGAATCATCTCAGCACGATAGTTTTGGGTTCGGACTTGTTGATAGGTGGAGTAAAACGATGAACCGACTAAGCCACCAAAAGTTTGGGTCGCTGAAAATAAAACAATGAACGTGACAATATGGGTGGGGCCTTTTTGCATGGCGCTTAAGATACCCGTGATCAAGAGTGGACCAATAAATACACCACTGGCAAAGCCCACCAAAAACTGACTGCCGTAGAAGTTGGAAGGGCGAATATCGCTGGTGAGGTGAAAATCTAGCCCGCAAGCAATCAACACCAAAACTTCTGCTAATAGTAAGTGCCAAATAATCCGTTCACGTGAAAAAGTGATGGCACTAAATAAGGTTCCAGACACGATGCCGAAAAAGATCACCACATAGAGCGGGACAAATTGATCGGGGCCCATGCCCATAGTTTTGAGAAAACTGACGGCAGCATAACTTTGCTCCGACATTAAAAAGCGAATTGCAAAGGCTCCGATGATAAAACGAAGCGTGGATGATGTCCCCAGCCAACGCGTCATAATCAGTGGATTGACCCGATAATGCTCATAGACCAAACCAATCACAATCAGGCTGAACCCTGCAATGAGCAAATAGGCCAACCATTTCACTTCAAACCACCACAAGATAGGCCCTTGAGTCAGCACAATACACAAAAAGGCAAAACCGGGCGCAAGCAGGGCAAAGGTGAAAAAGTCCTGCTTTTCAAAAACAGCAATTCTTAAACTACGGGGCAACTTAAGCGACACCACCATTGCGAAACAGCACAGGGCTAAACCAATTTCAAAGGTATACAGGACATTCCAGTTATTCACATCAATGAGATAAGGCGAAATGATCCAAGCCAGTGGAATGCCGAGCTGTTGGAAGCCTAAAGCCAAATAGATACTGCGACCAAAATTTTCCCGCTTAAAGGCCTGCATAATGTAATACATGCCTAAAGAGCTGAGCGGTGCGGCAACCATGCCGCTGATAAAACGCACCAGTACGGCCATTTCAAAGGTATCTACAAAGACGTGTAAAACCAAAACCACAATAAAAATCAGTAAGCCAATTTCAGAGAATAGACGCAGACCGTATTGCTGGCGGGCTTTAAATAGAATCAGGTTCGCACTGACATTGGCCATCACATAAGCTGCGGGGATCCAAGCCACCTCAGAGGGTGTTAGTCCATATTCACCCTGTATTAAGGGTAAATTTGCAGTAATGAAACCGTTACTGAGACTGGCAGACAGTGCGACAAACAAACCAATAAAAAAATATATGAAGCGCTTAGGCGTGGAGTGCGCAATCACGGCAGGAGAGCCGGGTAGGGTTGGTTTTTCTTCGGCTGTCCAGTTTGGCGCAGGTTCGAGTAAACGTGGTGGCTGTGTCATGAGTGGTGACCTTTTATGCCCGAATACCATTGAGTAAGAGCTCAATCGCACGTTGTGCAAGTTGTTGTTGCTCTATATCGGTCAGCCCTTGGAATGAAGTCCTTAAAATGGCCGTAATCATGGCGTAATCTTGAGTGGTTAAATCGGGGCGACATACGCCGTGCCGAATGGCTTGATCAATCAAAGGCTGTAAAATCGCATCGCGGCGTGCGTAGATATCGACCATGACGGGATCATTACGCTCAATCACTCGCCAATATTCCATCAGTGCAGTTAAATACGGTAAGTTATAGACATGGTTTTCAATTAAACGAATAAAACCATCTTCATACTGAGAAAATGCTTCTGCACGAATTGCGAGACGTTCCAAAGCTTGTTCCATTAAGGCAATCACCAAAGCACGACGGTCATCAAAATTACGATAAAAAGTCGCCCGTCCGACATTGGCTGCGTCAATCACCTGTTGTAAGGGCGCATTTATCCCGTGTGTACGAAAAACCTGAACTGCGGCTTCCAGCAATTCCTCGCGGTTTTGTGCAGCGCGCTGTTGGCGACTGGTCATGGTGATTATTTCATTTAATTGGGGAGTGCTATTATTTAACGGACAAAAGTGTCCGTTGTAAATATTCAATCCTGTAAGATTTTGTAAATCAGGTTGTCTTTTTCTAATTTAATCTAATTTCGATAAGAAATAGGCGACTCGGAAACGTTATCTACAACCTGCATGGTGTAAATAAGATAATGTTTTATTCGCTATATTTGAATAAATCCAAGGAATGAACAGGTTTTGCAGATGACAATGGTTTTACCTACTTTTGACTAAACAAAAGTAGGGCGAGCCGCAGGCTGATGAAGAAATTGAATAAAACAAGATAGTTTTTTCAATACATCGGATAAATGTTTAAGTCTAATTTTAGTGAGCTTAAATTACTCATGTTATTGTTTTATTTATGAATGATTGATATTTATTTTATAAAGAAAATTCGCAGAGAACCATCATTTAGATGGATAAGAGTTGTAACAAAGTCGATAGGATTGGAAAAATAAAAGTGCTATGCTGAAAGAACAATAATGATAAATGAGGGGATATAATGAAAACCTTATCTACCCTAGTATTGGTTTTATTGCTCACTCAACTGACCGCGTGTGATGCAAAAAAGGATTTGAATCAGCCTAGAACTGAGGCTCGTACCATGATTATTGGTGGTGTTCCTGTGCATGATCGTGACTATAAACTACCATCACAAGAAATGGCTTTTAATCAGAAAACGCCTACACAGGCTGATACGTACTAATAGGTGAAAATAGGGAGGCATATTGTCAGTACATGGTAGTGCAAGGTGCGATGTGCAGTATAAAAGATGCATTGTGCTACGTCAGATTTGTGAAAATGTGAAGTAGACGTCTTACTTCCTGCAAACGTTTGTTGAATTAAAGCCTTACAAACGTATAAAAGGCCTTGTACTCGCCCAATATGCCCAAACTGTTGTGGCTCAAATTGGCTAGATCAGTTCGATTTGCCAATTTGAAGCTTGAATCTCTAAGTTATTTTGCCTGAGTTGCTGGCTAATTGCATCCGCTTGTTTTTGCAAGTCTGCAACCACAATAGTTTTAACCCAGCGAATTTCACTCGAACTATAACGACCATTTTCATGTCGTGAGCTGTCGATGGCCTGTTGAATAATACGATGCTGTTGTGTGAGCAAATCACGTGTGTTTAAAACACTGAGCATGGATTGACCCGTGCTGGTTTTAGCTTGAGCATTGGTCGCATGAATTTTTTCAATCAGATGATGTAACTCTGTATTCACACTAAAAGCCTCACCAATCAGCGCATTCGGGTCTTCACTCAGTTCATCGCCTTCTTGGATTAGCACATTATTGTTGATGCGTTGTTGTAAAGAGGCGAGTTTGGTTTGTAAGTCACTACGCAATAAAAGTGCTTCTGCTAGTTTCATAGATTTATTTTTAAAGTTTTAGATGAGTCTTATGCTGCATCTGTGCAATCAAAGCTGCAAGTGAGTTTTGTAATTTTTATGAAATCTAAAATCATGAGAAAACGATAGAAAAGTATTTAGTCAGTTTCGGTATTTTATTTAAAACGTGGAGATGTTTTTCCTATGTTGATTAGTCAATTTATTTACTAATGAGGTATAAAGTTTTATCTAATTTTTCTTTTTATCCAATTTAAAATTAGGTGTGTACACGGCCTCAACTTTCAATAAAGTATAAAAGGTGTTTATGTAGGTAATACCCTTACTTTTGATAGGCCAAAAGTAAGCAAAAGCCTTTGTTATCCATACATAACATCCCTATTATGATGGATAACGTGTGGCATCCCTGCCACACTCGCGTATCCAAACGTTGCTTAAATTAAACTATGTAATAGTAGCGACATAAATGTGCTCTTATCGCTATAGATTAGAAGTTTAGTGGAACACGGTTTCCAAAGCTTTCAAACCGACTTTCGGATCAAGCAGACCATTGTAAATTTCAGGGATTTCACGTTCCACCCCAAAGAATTCATAAATGGCAAGCATCGCCCCACGAACTGAATATTCCACAGTAAAGACCACATCGTCTTCAATTTCCACAAACTGTCCAAGGAAAGCAAAGTTTTGTGAGCCTTGAGGAATCACCTGAGGACGATCTCCCGGTTTACGGCAGGCAAACAGGGCAGAGGCGTATGGCATCATGGCTGTGGTAACATCAGTCGTTGTCAAAACATGATCTAAAATGTCGTCAAAACCGAGCTGTTTAATCAGTTCTGTTAGGATTTCTTGCCCCGTGGCTTCGGACATTGGTTTTTTGATGTAATCGCCTATATGGTCAATTTGGAAACCGTAGCCCCATAAGGTATATAAACCTTCAGGTAAGTCGGCAAAGTGTGGCTGTGCAGGAACCACTATGGATAAATGCCAACCCGACTCATACCAAGTCATGAGTGCGCCTGTGCCTGGTTCATTGCCTGTATAGTCAATAATACGTTTAAGTAGCACGTCATCTTTCATGGTCAGAGTGAAAGACTCCCACTTATGTTCATCGACATTGCCATAAAAAGTCATTGGACGGCCAAAGTCTGGGGCTTTTTGTGCCAGCGTTTCCCAAAGCGTCCAGCCATGATCTTCTCGATGACGAATAAGGGCAGGCACGTCATGATTACCGCCATAACGTGAGTCTGCTGTAATAGAGCCTAAAGTGAAAATAGCTAAATCATTGGCTTTCAGATTAATTTGCTCTGAGCCTTCAGGCAGTTGTACATATAGGCGCGAGGCATGGCGTTCTTGAGTTTCAGCATTGGTAATGAAGTCTGCATCTGTGACATAGTGTCCAAAACGCACATCGACGCCTTGTGCGACTAACCAACGCTGTAGGGGCAGGATCATTGAATCATATTGATTGTACTTGGTACGTTTCACACCCGCTAAGGTATGAATGCGTGGTAATTCTTGAATAAAACGCAAGAAATAGCGTCTTAACTCGGCTGCACTGTGCCATTTTTGAAAAGCGAAAGTTGTGCGCCACATGCGCCAGAAATTGGTTTCAAAAAAGGCTTCATCAAAAAACTCATCAATGCGGCGACTGCCAATTTTTTCTTCTTTTGAAGCCAATAGGCGCAGCATCTGCGCACGATGTAGTGTATTCAGACCAAGCTTTGCCGCATCCGCAATGACATGTTCGGCATCAATCAACCGTGCATTGGCGTGGGTTTTCACTTTTTCATTAAACTCACGACATTCTTCACGCACCGAAATGTCTGGATTTTCCAAAGATGGAATACTGGAAAATAAGTCCCATAGGCACAAATAAGTTTCATCGGTCAGCATTCGCCCACCACGTGTTACCCAAGCTTGCGCGGCATGCGGTGTATGTCCACCATCCATCGAACCACCTGAAATATCGAGTTCTTCTAATATATGGATATTTTTGGCAGGGACTTTGGCATCACGGATTGCAAATGCAGCAGCAGCCATACCTGCGATACCACCACCAATAATCCAAAGATGGGATTGTTGCGCGTCTAATGGGGTGCGCTTCTTATTTTGCATGGTTCACCTTTAATTCTGATGTTAAAAATTATGAAGTAAAAATGTGGTTTAGAGAAATAAAACCTTATAAATAGTAAGTCTTTTTATATATGAAAAATGTATGAAAAGGGAAGCAATTCCCCCATTATATTTTGTAATCAAAAATAAGCATATGATGGCTATTTTTAATACACATTTGTCTTTTTATTAAAATTCAATATGATCTAAATATCTGATTTTACATTTTATTATTGAGTAATTACTCTATTATTGTTTTCACTATGCCCTATGCCAAATTTACTTAAAAATAGACTTTTTTATTTATCATTAAAAAATATAATGGACGTACACGCTGCGGCTTGATCACGATATAAATGTGAAAAATAACTGATAAAGTGAATATCGTAAAAACTTTGTTTAGCGTAAAATCGCAGCTGATAAATTCTCACAATTTAGAGGTCACTCTTGGAATCATTTTGGATTTTGGGCTCGATTGCCTTTGCATTAATGTTAGGCGCAATGAGCCCTGGACCGACGTCGATTTATGTAGCAAAAAATTCGATTGCGATTTCTCGAAAGCATGGCCTCTTTACCGCATTGGGAACTGGAACAGGCGCAGCTGTTTTTGGTCTGTTGGCTGTACTTGGTTTACAAGCTTTTTTGTTGGCAGTGCCGTCAGCGTATTTGGCCTTAAAAATTTGTGGTGGGATCTATTTGCTTTGGCTCGCGTTTAAAATTATTAAACACGCCAAAGAGCCAATTGAGGCAGATCATTCCAGCTCAAAAGCAATGACTTTACGCCGTGCCTTTATGACTGGTTTAATTACTCAGCTCTCCAACCCTAAAATTGCGATTGTTCTAGCCAGTATTTTTACTGCACTTTTACCCAAAGAAATCCCAACTTATTACTATTATGTACTGCCTATTCTATGTTTCTTTATTGATGCGGGTTGGTGTTCGTTGGTTGCAGTGGCATTGTCTGCTGAAAAGCCGCGCCGCGTGTATTTGAAGTTTAAAGCAGTATTTGACCGCGCAGCAGGGGCGGTGATGACGGTGTTGGGTTTAAAACTTATTTTTGGAATGAAGTGATAAGGTTTTCAACAACAAAACTGGATTTTGTATAGGTAACTAAAAGCTAAATGGTTATAATCCCTTTGATTTTTTAATGATTTATAAATTAAAGATTTGAGGGATAAATTTTGAATAAATCTATAATTTTGGCCGTTTTGAGTGGCTTAGCATTATCTGCATGTTCAACAACAGAAACGTCAAAAACAATTCAATCACCGCAAGTAGCAGCGGCAGTGGCAACCGTTAAATACGCTGGCACTAAAACGCCTGTTTCTGTAGGAAAATTTGACAACCGCTCAAGCTACATGCGTGGCATTTTCTCAGACAATGTTGACCGTTTAGGTGGTCAAGCGAAAACCATTTTAGAAACGCATTTACAGCAATCGGGCTATTTCTCTGTCCTAAACCGTGACAACCTTGCTGAATTACAACAAGAAGCAGGCTTTACTAAATCCTCTCAATCTATCAAAGGCGCACGTTATGTATTAACGGGCGACGTGTCTGAATTTGGCCGTAAAGAAGTCGGTGATCACCAGCTATTTGGCATATTGGGTCGTGGTAAAACCCAAATTGCTTATGCCAAAGTGAACTTAAACATTGTCGATGTAAAAACAGCAGAAATTGTTCACTCTGTGCAAGGCGCAGGTGAGTATGCACTCAGTGAACGTGAAATTTTAGGTTTTGGCTCTACCGCTTCTTATGACTCAACTTTAAACGGTAAAGTTCTAGATTTGGCTGTACGCGAAGCGGTTAATAATTTGGTGTTGGATATTCAAACCAATAAGTGGTCTGCGCAGTAACTGGTTTGAATCAATGAAAAAAATCGTATTGGTTTTAGGTGCGATCTGCACCATGACTTTGGTGGGCTGTGTTTCAGCGCCAAAATCGTTATATAGCTGGGGCGAATACCCGCAGCAAACCTATTTGATGTTGAGTCTGCCAGAAAAGACTTCTCCACAAGAACAGATTGGCAAACTTGAAAAAGATATTGAAAAAGCCAAAGCCAAAAATGCAGCAGTGCCTCCGGGCTTGTATGCACATTTGGGTTTGTTGAATTTAAATATCAATAATGGGCCACGTGCTGTTCAGTATTTTGAACTTGAACGTCAAACCTACCCAGAGTCGACAGTATTAATGGATCGTCTTTTGAAAAAAATGACAGCCCAGTCTGCGGCAGGGAGTGTGAAGTGAAACATTTCAAAAAACTATGCGTACTTGGCCTTGCAATGACACTCTTCACAGGTTGTGCTACGACACCAAAAAGCAATCGTGACTTATCTGCATATCATGCCAATATGCCAAAATCCATTTTGGTGTTGCCGCCTGTAAATGAGTCACCCGATACACGGGCAACCTATGGGTATTGGTCTACCGTGACTTTACCTGTAGCAGAAGCGGGCTATTATGTGTTCCCCATTTCTGTGGTCGATACGCTATTTAAAGAAAACGGCGTAACCAATGGCTATGATGCGCAGCAAATTCCAATTCAGAAACTCAATGAAATTTTTGGAGCGGATGCTGCGCTGTATGTCAAAGTCAAAGAATATGGTTCTAAGTATCAAGTGATCCAATCGACCTCGACCGTTGCGGTCGAGGCAAAATTGGTGGATTTAAAAACCGGAGCATTATTATGGGAAGGTCAGGAAAAAATCCAACAAGCCAATAATAATAACAACGCCGGTCTGGTCGGGATGTTGGTGGGTGCTTTGATTGACCAAATTTCCAATCACCTATCGGACAAAGCCTATGTGCTGTCTAACAGTGTGAGTACGCAGTTGTATGCTCCGCAGTTGATGCAGCAAAAAGGGTTGCTATATGGACCTCGTTCTCCGCATTTTGTACAAAACTCGATGAGTCCACAGCAGTAAAAAAATCCCCTCAAATGAGGGGATTTTTACGATTTAACAAGCTTCTATTTGGTTGAAGTGACTTTTAACTCTCAGCCCAAAGAAGAGAGGATTTTCGTATAAATTAATCCTTAAAATGCACAGGAATCCATTGATAGCTTTTTCCATCTGCTGAATAGATATGTCCAATAGCAGGGAATGGCAAGTGTGGTGCTGCAATGGTTTTCCCGCCTTTTGCATATTCCGCAAATTGTTTTAAGCGGGTTTGCACTGCTTTTTTCGGGTCGATGTCATAATCAACAGCGGTTTCTGGTTTGTCTAATTGCACAGTATGAGAGTGCACAATGTCACCAATAAATACCACCGTTTCATCTTTGGTTTTCAGCTCATAGCTAAAATGTCCCGGCGTATGCCCCGCGGTATTAATCACTTTAAAGCCTTGAACTTGATCGCCTAATTGATACGTTTTGAAGCGTTGTTTGGCTTGATAGGGCGCAATGGCTTGTTTAATTTTTTCAACAGTTCCTAGGTAGCCGGCTTGTTTTTCTTTCGGGAGCTTTTCGACCTGTTTCGGGTTTAGCCAATAGTTCGCTTCATCGCTCGAAACATAAACCGTTGCATTTGGAAAGTTTGCCACACCATTTTGGCTAATACCACACACATGGTCTGGGTGTAGGTGCGTCAGTAAGATGGTATCGACTTGCTCTGGTTGATAGCCTGATGCTTTTAGATTGCTTAAAACTGAACCCAAATGTTCGCCAAAACAGCTCGCAGCGCCGCTATCCACTAAAACCAGCAAATGACCTGTATTTACAAGGAAGGCATTGACAGAGGTCTGTACGCCCTTGGCTTGGTCGGCAGCATATTTCTTTAAAATTTCATGGACTTCTTTTTCTGGAGTATTTTGAAATAATTTAGGCGACATGAAGTTTGTGCCGTCTAACAGGGCAGTGATTTGTACATCACCCGCTTGGTATTGGTAATAGCCTGAGACTTGTTTTTGTTGGGGGATTGGGGCAGGTGGGGAAAGAGCGAAGGATGAAACACTAATGAGACTGGAGCTAATTAAAGCGGAAGCAAGTAACTTATTCATTTATAAAGTTTCACAAAATTTGTTGAATTGTCTATTTTTTAGCATGTCATGGAGAACCTTTAAACTCCTTTTTATGGATTTTTATTTCAAGAGAATTATTTTTATCATTTGGCATTTTCTGACGTAGATCTTCAACAATTGCAAATACTGTTGAAAATATAGATGATCTTGTTAATTGAATTAAATTTAGGAGACTATTTTCGAAGTCAGTGATTTTTACATAAGTATGTGTAGAGTCATTAGAGAGTTCAAAAGTATCTGGAACTAGAAATAAAATATGATGTTCGAGAGCATTTCGCCAAACTTTATAGAAACCAAATTGTCCATTTTTTTCATTTAGATCAAAAATAAGACTGTTAATTGCAATCAAAGCAAAATTTTCTTTGCTTTCTAGGGCAGATTTATTCTGATGCCAAAAATTATTGAACGCAGTATTTTTCTCAATTTTTAGTGAAAAATACTGACACAAGAAGATTGCTAACTTATCTAATATTGAGAAACATAGTCTGAAACAAGTTCTTAGCTTTTCAGATCTTATATTAATGATTTCTTTGTCATCAAGTTCCGAATAACAGCTTTCATAATCAAACTTAGAGCTATTTGTGAATTTAGACTCATAGAACATTACTCGCATCAAGGAAAATTCGGCTTTCAATCGGTTGAGATATTGTTCATATATAAGAATATTAGTCGGAGAAATTATACCCTCTAAAAGAGTTAAATTATCTCGTTCATTGGCAATGCATGAACAATACATTCCATGAATATTCAGAGTTAAATTTTCTTCTATACACCATTGTCGGAATTGAGTCATAGAAGAATATTCTTTAAGTGTCTCAGCTTCTTCAGAATCTAAGTCTTTAGAATCTAATTGTTCAGTTAAAAAATTGACTTGATTTTTGTAGTAAGGTTTCCAGGTATTCGGAGTTAAATGTGAGTTACAAGCGAATTTATACCCTTTAATTATTTCCATAATCATTTTTGCGGTGCGATGATCTAATAGTTGATCAAATTGCTTTAAACAAGATGTTCGATTAAGCCATGCTTGTGGATAGGGCGTATTTTCTTTTATTACTAAATCATAGAGTTTTAAAGCTTCCGAAAATCGAAATTGTTGTTTGAGAACATTTGCAAGATTAATTATATTTTGTTGATATAAATCGTAATTATCTTCTTTTTTTATTAATTTATAAGCCTTCCAATATAAGTTCTTTACATCATTAAATAATTCTATATTTTTGAAATTCACGTCATCTTCTGAATAACCACAATCATTAGCTAATGCTAATTTTCCATTTGCTAAATTATAATAATAGTTAATATTAGATTGATTTTCATAATGCTCTGAGTAAGTCTCTAAAATTTGGATTCCTTTAGACACGGCACTTTTATTTCTTAACGATGTGCCTGCATCTATAAATTGTCCAGCTAAATTAAAGAATAGACGTAATACTGATTCTGATTTTTCATATTTTTCGAGTTCATTCAACATTATCTCAGAACCTAACAAAGCTTCTTCATATTGTTCAGTATCAATAGAATAAGAAATAGCATTTATAGCTTCGTTGATTTTCTTTAATTCTAATCTCATTTTATTAACTTACATAAAAAAGCCCCACTAAAATATAGCAGGGCTTTTTATGGGTGTCTAAACCTTAAGACACTTTATCACCAGCTTTAGCACCAGATTCAGGTGAAATCACCCAAACACCTTCGCCATTGCCCGCAGCTAAAACCATACCGTTTGAAATACCAAAACGCATTTTACGTGGTGCAAGGTTGGCCACCATCACCACCAATTTACCCTTAAGGTCTTCTGGTTGGTAGAATTCACGAATACCACTGAATACATTGCGCGGTTCAGCTTCACCAACATTTAAAGTCAGTTGTAGAAGTTTGTCAGAGCCTACTACCGTTGCAGCTTCTAAAACTTCAGCAACACGCAGGTCAACCTTCATAAAGTCTTCAATGCCAATAATCTCCGCTTCGCCGACTTTAGGTTCAACTTTCGCAGGTGCAGCTTTCTTCTCTTTTTTCTTTTCAACTTTTACAGGTTCAGCCGCAGCCGCTAAAGAGTCTTTAGATGCATCGACCATTGCCGCAACCGCTTTCGGGTCTACACGTTGCATTAACGGTTGGAACAATGCAATTTCATGATCAACCAATGCAGTTTGAGCAGAAGCAAAGTCAAAGCGGTCTAGTTTTAAGAACTCTTGCACTTGAGCCGCTAAGGTTGGAAGGACTGGTGCTAAATACACTGCCAATTGACGGAATAGGTTAATTCCTACCGAACAAACATTGTGTACTTGTTGCTCTTCGCCTTCAACTTTCGCTAAAGCCCAAGGTTTTTTCTCATCAATATATTGGTTGGCTTTATCTGCAAGTGCCATGATTTCACGAATGGCAGCAGAGAATTCACGTGCTTCATAGGCTTTCGCAATTGAGTCACCGGCATCAATAAAGCTTTGTACCAATTCAGGCTCTGCACAAGTTGCTGATAACTTATTTTCAAACTTGGTGTTGATGAATTTTGCACAACGGCTGGCAATATTCACTACTTTACCAACCAAATCAGAGTTTACTTTCTGAACGAAATCATCCAAGTTTAAATCAGAGTCTTCAACTTTATCTGACAGTTTAGACGCGAAGTAGTAACGTAAATATTCAGGGTTTAAGTGCTCTAAATACGTTTCAGCTTTGATGAATGTCCCGCGAGACTTCGACATCTTCTGACCGTTCACCGTCAAGAAACCATTGACGAATAAACCTGATGGCGTACGGTAGTTTGCACCTTCAAGCATTGCAGGCCAGAACAGCGCGTGGAAGTAAACGATGTCTTTACCAATGAAGTGATAGACTTCTTTGTCAGAGTCTTTCTTCCAAAAGTCATCAAAACTTAAATCAGGACGTTTAGCTTTGATGTAGTTTTCAAAACTCGACATATAACCAATCGGCGCGTCTACCCAAACGTAGAAATATTTATTCGGCGCATCTGGAATTTCAAAACCGAAATATGGCGCATCACGTGAAATATCCCAGTCGGATAGACCCGCTTCAAACCATTCATCCAGTTTGTTGGCAATTGAGACAGGTAAGCGACCTTGGTCACGCGTCCATTTTTGTAAATATTCAGAGAAATTCGGCAGTTTAAAGAAGTAATGATCTGAAGATTTCTCTACAGGCGTTGCACCACTTAAAGTCGACTTTGGGTTTAACAGCTCAGTCGCGTTGTATGTTGTACCGCAGACTTCACACGCATCGCCATATTGATCTTCCGACTTACATTTCGGGCACGTACCTTTAATGAAACGATCCGATAAGAACATGCCTTTTTCAGGGTCAAAAAGCTGGTTGACAGGACGGATGGCAATATTGCCTGCTTCACGGTTTTTCACATAAATTTCAGAAGCACGAGAGCGGTTTTCATCACTATGGGTTGAATCATAATGATCGAAATGCACACCGAAACCGTCAAAATCACGGATGTGTTCCTTTTGCACATTGGCAATTTGATCTTCAGGTGAAATACCATTGGCTTCGGCACGTAGCATGATGGCTGTACCGTGAGCATCATCCGCACATACATAAGTCACATCGTGTCCCATTGCACGCATGGCACGAACCCAAATATCTGCTTGGATATAACCGAGTAAGTGTCCCATATGGATGGGGCCATTGGCGTATGGTAGGGCGTTAGTGACTAAAATATTACGCACGGATATGACTCTCTCATTCGTATTTTATATAAGGTCAACGATTTTACCTTAGATAGCCGCGACTTGCACAAGTGAATCGGTGAAAAGTTTTCAAATGAGACTAAAGCCCATATGAATTGATCGCTAGATTGAGCATCCATCGCTAATTTGAGCAAGATACTGAAAAAATCATGGGAAATACCTTTACTAAAACGGCATAAAGCAGCTTGTTCATCTTTTAATGAAAGATTGAATGGATTGTCCAAAACTCAAATGATGGAACTTCAAACTAATGCGTATTTTCGCTATATTCATGCGCCATTAACAGCGATAATACTTAGATTCAGCCCGTTTTTAAGAGTATGCCGTCCATGATCGATGATGATTTTGATTTCGACCAACCCGTGACCCGAATTCCGCAAAATCCACAAGCGACTAAACTACTGGGCAATCGACTTTTACAACAAGCTGAACAATATCTTGCTTTAATGGGCAGTCGACCACATGCACAATTGGTCGAGTCGCTCCGTCAGCTCGAGTTGGAAGATCCGTACTTTGCAATAATGGCCGATCAGCTTGAGTATGAAAGTGATGAACCAATGGCCAATGATGTGCTCAATCTGTTGTTTTTCTGGCAAAGGGCCAATGAAAAAGAAGCTGATATGACTAAGTTTCAGTTGCCCAATTTAATCCAAACGGACTATTTCCAAGCGACTTTGCTTGACGCTTACGACGCGATGGATTTGGGTGCATTCCAAGCTCAGCGCCGCAGCGTGATTGAAGAAATCTTAAAACTGTATCAACAGCAGTGTTATGCAGGTTGTATTACGGTTCTTTATGGTCAAATTGAAGGAATTTTGACGGATGCGCTGATTGAACATGGGTATTTAAAGCAAAATCAAACCAAGTTCGTCGATGTGTATAAAATTGTACCGGGTTTGAAAGGCCATGAAGTCAAAAGCCTATGGCATAAAGTTAAAATTGCCAGTGAAATCAATCCGTATTTTCTGAGCCTTGAAGCATTGAAAATGGATGCGAGTTCTAGTGTCACGGCCAGCCGTCATAATATGGTACACGGTGCGGACGTGATCCATTTCACGCAAGCACGCAGTTTCATTTTGTTTATTTGGCTGTTTGCAGTTATCAGTTTTATCAGTACGTTAAAGCGTTAGTCACTGCCGTTGAGTGGTACAGGATGGTGTTTAAATTGCTGCATCCTGTACAGCTATTGTTTCCAAATGATGCAAATGAGGTCAGCACTTAAAAAGCAAGGTATAACTCTGAGTTAAGCAAAATTTTAAATACGAAAGAGGGCGGTGACATGACGAATAACAATAAACTCGATGATTTAAAAACCAAAGCGACTGATTTGGGTGAAGACTTGAAGTTGAAAGCTCAAGCGGCAAAACTGGAAGGTGAGAAAGTACTGGAAGATGTCAAACATCAGGCCACTGAAGCCAAGCTAGATGCTGAAAAGCAGCTGACTGACTTAAAGCAAAAAGCAGTAGAAACTAAAGCCGAAGATGATGCAGCTTTTGAGCAAAAGTTGGAGTCTGCACAAGCCAAAGCCGAGCATGCGAAACAAGTTGCGCAGGAAAAATTGGATCATTTTAAAGTTGAAGCAGGGCATAAACTGGATGAGGCGAAACTTAAAGCCACTGAGTTAAAGCATGAGGCCGAAATTAAACTGGAAGAATTTAAGGTGCAAGCCACTGAAAAGTTTGACGAGTTGAAAAAGAAAGCCACAGAAACACTGCAAAAGTTTAAAAAAGACGACCAAGCTTAATCCGTCTGAAATGGCGAATGTCGGCCTTAAATGTTCGCTAAGACTATGGCGTAGACTGTGTACTCAGTGCAGGGTCTGCGTCTAAATTAAACCACATGATGCTCTGAATTTGATTGTTCACGGTGCGAATGGTGTAACGATAGTTTGCAATTTCATATACATATACCGTCTCAAGTGGGCTATTCGGCGCACTGCTGATTGGGGTAGAGGACATAGAAATTGGCGATAAATCGATTTTTTTCTGCATGTCTTGAACTTGATCACCGATAGTCACCGTTTGACCCGCAGGGGTTTTAAATGAATTGGTTGACGTGTCTGCAAAACTAAAGCTAGATATGGTGCAAGCCAAAACAACCACGGCCCAAAGTTTCATTATTTTCTCCCCAAATCGCGTCAAGATAGAACAATAGAATATAGATATTTTGCTATGCAATAACATCACCTTAATTAGGGAGATTGGATTGTACTTACAATTCTTTACGTTCAAATTTGATGCAATTCACCGATTTTATTTTTTCAGTTAGCTTAAACAGCTATGCTTTGCCCTTTGATATTCAGCGTATAAAACCAACTAAAAAGCTAGGAATACTAAATTTCATGGCATAATCCATAAATACTGAACTTAACCTAAGTTCGTTTTGTGGTTAAACTATAGCATTCAGCTGAATACTCGAATTTGGAGTACATATATGTCGTGGCTTTCTTCTCTTAAATCAGTTTTTTCTCCTGCGCAGGAGGTAAAGGAAGAAGAAATCCAAACAGTACTGCAAAACTATATCTTGCCCAATTCAAACCATGCGTTGAAAGACCGCATTACTCAAGTGAATGTGCAGGGCAATATTCTGCAAATTACGATCAATACTTTTCCTGCCGAAGCAGATGATTTACAACAGATTCATGATGATTTGGCGGTTGCGCTTGAAGCATGCGGTATCAAAGAATTAAACATGCATGTGATTCAGCAAAAAACGGGACATAAAGAAAAGTCAGGTGGCTGTGGACATCAGCATGCTGAAGGTGAGAGCTGTTCAAGCCAAGCAAAAGAGGCTACACCGAAAAGCAATTTACCCCCAGTGATTGATGCTTCAGGCTCAGCAGCCCATGCTGCTGCACAAGCCGTTGAAACTGATCCAAATAATCCACCCATTCAAAAAGCAGCGCCACAACAACGTGATGTGCCGAAGCATCCGCGTATTCAAAATGTGATTTTGGTGTCCTCGGGCAAGGGGGGCGTTGGCAAATCCACCACCACGGTAAACCTTGCACTTGCTTTGCAAAAGCTCGGCTTAAAAGTTGGGGTCTTAGATGCGGACATTTATGGTCCAAGTATTCCGACCATGTTGGGCAATGCGGGCAAAACGCCGATGATTGAAGCGGAAAATTTTGTACCCTTAGATGCCTATGGTTTGGCAGTGTTATCGATTGGGCATTTAACAGGTGATCACAATACTCCTGTGGCTTGGCGTGGGCCGAAAGCGACAGGTGCGTTGATGCAACTGTTCAATCAAACCTTATGGCCTGACTTAGATGTATTGATGATTGATATGCCACCGGGCACAGGTGATATTCAGTTGACGCTTGCGCAGCGTATTCCTGTGACAGGTGCGGTGATTGTCACCACACCGCAAAATGTGGCACTTATGGATGCGACTAAAGGCATTGAGTTATTTAACCGCGTACATATTCCAGTTATGGGTGTTGTGGAAAATATGTCGACCTATATTTGCTCAAATTGTGGATTTGAAGAGCAAATTTTTGGTACGGGCGGCGGTGATAAACTGTCTGAGCAATATGCTATTCCGCTGTTGGGACGTTTACCTTTAAATGTACAAATCCGTGAAAATGCGGATGCGGGCAAGCCTTCTGTTTTAGTGGAAGACAGTGCAGCAGACAGCTATATGCAGATTGCTGAAAAAATTGCAGCCGCACTGCCTCAGGCTGAAAAAGATCAGACTCGTATTTTCTAAATGAGCCATAAAAAAGCCCAACACATTAAGTTGGGCTTTTTTTGTTTCTTTTTTAGGAGAGTGAATAGGACTGATTTTGTTTTTTTGCTTGCATAATATTAATGCTGATGGCGATCACCACCATCACAATCCCGATAATATCAGTCACAGTTTCAGGGATAATCATACATAAAGCACCTGCACCTAAGAAAATTCGCCAGAACCAGTTCAAACCAACTTTAAAGTAACCTTCAACTGCTGCCCCCAGTGCCAAAATCCCAACCACTGAGGTAAAGACAATACTCACAATAGTTGTCCATGCAGGAAAAGCAAACTCACGTGCATTGACTGCGACATTGGCTGTATCAATCATCAGCATGGCTGGGTTGTAGACAAACAAGAATGGGACAATGAAACCAGCCAAAGAAAGTTTCAAGGCTTGGAAACCTGTGCGCATTGGATCACCCCCTGCGATTCCCGCACCTGCAAAGGCGGCTAAGGCGACAGGGGGAGTAATATTGGCAAAAAGACCAAAGTAGAACACAAACATATGCGCCACCAGCGTGGGAATATCAAAGTTTGCCAAAGCAGGTGCAGCCATAGTCGCGGTAATGATATAGGCTGGAATCGAAGGAAGTCCCATGCCTAAAATCATTGATGCAATCATGGTAAAGAACAGCGTTAAAAATAGGCTGCCTGCACCGATGCTCATAATTGAGGAGGTCATGACAGAGCCAAAGCTGGTCAGGCTCACCACACCAATAATAATCCCCACCACAGCACAGGCTGCCATGACCGAAAGGGATTGTTTTGCACCATCGGCGAGCGCTTCTAATATTTCTTTGAAGCCCATACGGGTCGATTTGCGGAAACTCGCCACAATCACAGTTAAGACAATGGTGTAGACCGCGGCATAACTGACAGGGATGGATTGAAAGAGGAAAAACACCAAAGCCACGATCGGAATAAGCAAGTGTCCTCGTTCCTTTAGGACATCTTTAACCCGTGGCAAATCCGCTTTCGGGACACCTTTTAAATTGTCTTTACCAGCACGGAAATGAACCTGCGCCATCACACCTAAATAGTAGAGTAAAGCTGGAAGGGTGGCTGCAAGGGCAATGGTGCCATAACTGACACCCGTGGTTTCAGCCATAATGAAGGCACTGGCTCCCATCACCGGGGGTAAAATTTGTCCACCTACAGAGGCACTGGCTTCAACAGCACCTGCAAAATTTTTGTGGTAGCCAATTTTTTTCATCAAGGGAATGGTGAATGAACCGGTCCCTACGACATTGGCCACCGCTGTGCCATTAATACTGCCCATAAATCCACTGGAAATGACGGCAACTTTTGCAGGACCACCTTGTTTATGTCCCGCAAGTGCCATCGCAAGATCATTAAACAATTTGCCCATGCCTGATTTCGCCAGAAAAGCACCAAACAAAATAAACAGGAAAATAAAAGTGACTGAAGCGCCAATAGCGGAAGAATAAAGCCCTTCGGTTTTTAAATACATTTGCCCGAAAATATCACTAATACTATATGAACGCGTCAATAAACGATCTGGGACCCAGTCATAGTGGCTAAAAAACGGGTAAGACAGAAAGACTAAACCTAAAATAGGCAGCATCCATCCCATGACCCGCCGAGCACCTTCAACCACCAGCACCACGGCTAAAATGGCAAAAACAATATCTAAAGTGTTTGGAATACCCCCACGCGTGGTCATAATGGCTTGATATTCTTTCCAAAGGTATAAAAAGGTTGCTAAAGCGGCTAAGGCAAGTAACCAATCCAACCAAGGGATGCTTTGTCGTGAACTGGACTGACGCGCAGGATAAAGTAGAAAGATCAAAACTAAACCAATAGCGACATGGGCGGAACGTTGAATCAGTTCGGGTAGTGGATTAAAGGTAATAAATAAATGAAATAAGGAATAGAAAATAGCAATCGCCGCTATGAACCATGCCACAGACTTGTTGCTTGGGGAACGAGTCACTGACTCACGATCAAATTTTTCTAAAATGGCTTGTTGTTGTTGCTCATCTAATTGTTCAGGGGCAACTTTTTCTTCATTTTGAGTCATCGGCATTCTCCGATCTGCCATGCTTTCCACAAGGGCTGTTGTTGTGCTGTAATTTGCACCAAGGTGTAATCTGGATATTGTTGAAAAATAGGCCAGACGCGCTGGTGAATGATGATACTGCCTTGCATATTCTTGGAAATGATCCAGTTGATTTGATCAATTCGCCGATTAACTTTCATTCTGACTATACCGTCTTTTTGAAAGATGATGGAATAGTCATTCGGTGTGCCTGCACCGAAAGAAATCAGGTCGGTATAGCGCAATATAAAGTGCTGTTGCTCTCGTTGATAGTTTTCAATCCAACGAGTTTTTTCAACTGAATGTTTCCACTGCAAACTAAATTGTGCTGTTGAAATTCGGCACTGCATTTGAGCAACAGTTACTTCGCTATAGCGAACAGGTAAGAATAACAGCCCGCATAAACCGAGTAGAAAAAGTGCAGTAAACACTGCACTTTTTTTCAGCTTCATTTTTTCGCTGCGAGTTCGTCGTAATAACGTTTAGCCCCAGGGTGTAGCGGAGCAACCACGCCTTTTTGAGCCGTTTCTAGATTAATTTCTGTCGCTGCCTGATGTGAGTTGGCCAATTGTCCTAAACTATCAAAGAAGGTTTTGGTCAGTTTATAGACATCATCTTCAGAAAGATCGGAACGGACCACTAAAGCATTCATAATGGCCGCAGTTGGAATATCTTCTGCATTGCCATAAGTCCCTTTCGGAATATTCAGAGATAGGAAATAGGTTTGGTTTTTGGCGATTTGTTTTACTTTCTCAGGATCGATCCCGACCAGTTGTAAATCGAAACCTTGTTGCAGCTCCATCAAGGATGAGTTGGGGATACCACTGGTTAAGAATGCAGCATCAATTTTTCCACCCTTTAAAGCATCCGCGGCTTCTGCATAGCCTAGATAATCGACCTTCACGTCATTGTAAGTAATACCAAAACCATTTAAGAGGGTGCGCGCATTAACTTCAACCCCTGAGTTTTGGGCACCGACAGCAATACGCTTACCTTTTAAGTCTTCAAGCTTTTTAATGCCTGATTTTTTTGAGGCCACAATTTGCACATAGTTGGGATAAAGTGCCGCCACTTGTTGGACATTATCAATTTTCCCACTGGCAAAACTGCCAGTGCCATTTAGTGCTTCGGTTAAGCTGTCACTCATGACAAAAGCCATTTCAACTTTTTTCTGTTTGAGTAAGTTAAGATTTTCTACCGATGCGCCTGTGGTTTGGGTTTTTGAATTTACACCGTAGGTTTTATTATAAATTTCAGCCAAACTGGTGCCAATCACGTTGTATGGGCCAGATGCACCACCTGTCGCTATGTTGACAAATTTACTTTGGAGTTTGTCGGATGCTTGTGCACTGGTTTCAGTTTGAGCATCGCCTGAAGTTGCGGTTTTATTGTCACTTGAGCATGCTCCTAGACCCGCAAGTGCAATTGAAAGTAGCGTGAGTTGAGTCCATTTTTTCATATACTTTTCCTCGTTTTATTATCTTCAAAGCCATTCACTTGGCTCTTTTATCCTTGACTTTGCGTGATCAGATTGATGAATAAAAATACGCATGTTTTAAAAAGTAACTGATTAAAAATCATTTGAATAGTTTTTTTTCATTAGGCATGTCTATTTGATTTATAAAATCATTGATTTGAAAAAAGAATAAAGCATGTGGCGTCATTTTTATGAATGCTAGATTGGGTAAGGGTCTTATACGGTATTTATGTTAAGTATTGAATGAAAATTAAAAAAACTGTTATCACGGTTCACTAAATTTGATTGCTTTCAGCAAGGCAAGTCATTACGCTTATAGCTATATATATGTGGGTCTGTGAATATGGTCACTTGGTTTTTTATTGGTTTAGTGATAACCATTCTTTTAACTCCAGGACCAACCAATACCCTACTTGCCTCTTCGGGCATTCAAGTCGGTATTCGTAAATCTTTGCGTCTCATTCCAGCAGAAGCTTTTGGCTATCTCATTTCAATCACGGCATGGGGCTTCCTTATTGGAAAAGTGTCCGTACACTTGCCTTTATTGCCGACTATTTTAAAACTGTTCAGTGCAAGCTATATCATTTATTTGGCCATCAAATTATGGCGTACAGCCGATGCTGAAGTGAGCTTTAATCAACCGACTATTCGGGCACGTGAACTGTTTTTGGCAACACTATTGAACCCTAAAGCATTATTGTTTGCTTCAGCCATTTTCCCGACTATTGCGTGGACAAAACTGGATTATTACTTGTCACATATGTCGCTGTTTTTGGTTTTGATTGTTCCAATTGCTTTCTTTTGGACTTTTATCGGGTCAATTTTAGCGAGCAATAAAATTCGTTGGCTGAACCAATCTAACCTGCAAAAAACAGCATCGCTGGTTTTGATGAGTTTTTCGATTCCGCTGAGCTATTCTGCGATTTTAAGCTTTTAATTTAGTAATTAAAGCCAGAAATTTTGAGAACTTAAACGCGCTTATTTTCATTGAAAGCGATTTCAGTTAAAGTACAACGCAATTATTGAAATTAAGCTTTTTTGGAAAGAATAAATGGCTATTAAGTCCGATCGTTGGATTCGCGAAATGAGCGAAAAACACGGCATGATCGAACCGTATGCAGAAAACCAAGTTCGTTTAGATGAAAATGGTCAAAAACTCATTTCTTATGGTGTGTCGAGCTATGGTTATGATGTTCGTTGCGCGCGTGAGTTTAAAGTTTTTACCAATGTTCACTCGGCAATTGTAGATCCAAAAAACTTTGATGATAAAAGTTTTATCGACATTGAAGCTGATGTTTGTATTATTCCGCCGAACTCATTTGCTTTAGCACGTACCGTTGAGTATTTCCGTATTCCACGTAATGTGTTGACTGTGTGTTTGGGTAAATCGACCTATGCACGTTGCGGTATTATCGTAAACGTCACACCACTTGAGCCTGAGTGGGAAGGTCATGTTACTTTAGAGTTCTCGAACACAACCAATCTTCCTGCACGTATTTATGCAGGTGAGGGTGTTGCACAAATGTTGTTCTTCGAATCTGACGAAGTGTGTGAAACATCGTATAAAGACCGTGGTGGTAAGTACCAAGGTCAAACAGGTGTAACTTTACCGAAGACCTAAGTTTTTGATATTTAAGAAAGCGGATCATTGATCCGCTTTTTTTATGTCAATTCATTCATCGGAAAATAAATATTATCGGACAGTTGGTTTTGCATTTGTGCTGAGTTTCAGCATAATCAATTATGAAATAGAGTGCTTTGGTTGACGCAAATAAAAATTATAGTGCGCACAGTAGAATGCCAAGTAAAGGATACAGTACATAAAGATGCGGAGCATCGAATAATAAGGATGGTCGAGATGACGAATCGTATATATCCCGCAGGATTGAAAAAATCCTGTTTAGCTAGTCTTGTCGGACTCATGCTTGCGCAGTCTACATTTGCCCTTGAGTCACTTTCCGATGAATATCTAGCGGATACTACGGGTGAAGGCATTGCGTTACTTCCTGAAAACTTCAAGATGGTGTTTCAAGGGGCTAATGATCTCTCCACGGCTTCTAGTTATAACCGTGGCGTGGCCAATCCACAACAATACGACACGGGCTTTATTCGTATTATTCCTGTGGGTGAGAACTACTCCAAATATACCAATGCCGATGATCTGACCACGAAACGAACCAAAGCGGACATCTTTATTTATGGTTTAGCACTTTCACGGTCTGATAATAATGCCAATAGTCGTTTTAGTAATCAGGGCTTCACATGGGGAAGCGATGTTAACCCTTGGTTATTTCGCGCTGGCACAGCCACGGGGATTAAACAGTTTCATCAATCGAATGCAAGTTCAGATGTGAGCTTTCTAGGGCTAGAAGCGCCTTTAGCAACGGTTGTAGCGAGTGACGCAGATAATAATATTAAATTAGGTCTATGGTGGGATGCTTTTTCACGAAGTTGGAACTCCCAAAATAAAGTGGACCCTATCACTGGTGCACCGACAACAACCAATGCGGCTGCGGATCCTGATTTAAGTTTAAACCAAAGAATACGTTTACAGGCAGTTGCCAACGGATTGAGTTTAAATGGCTCACAGGTTCGTATGTTTCAAACGCAAGCATCTACCCTAGACCAGCAAAATAAAACGTTTGGGATGGCCGCTTTACTTCGGATCAATACCAATGATGATCCATCTGGATTGGTCTATGCCAACGATGACGCAAATAAAGCGCTATTGAATGCTAAAGTCCTTCGACTGAGCACAGCTGCGACCAACGACGGTACGGCAGTCACACCTGCACTAGATCGTTCATTGGCTCCAATTTTTGATGCCAGCGAGGGACTTTATTTATACAGCCCAAATATTAACTTGGTCTTGGGTAATATGTATCAGCCTTTTGTTGTAGGTTCAGAAGGACGCAATATTATTCTTGAAGTCACGCGTATTCCGAATGTGCCTGAGATTTATAAGCAGATTTATACCTACTACCCAGATGTACAGGGTGGAAACAATGCTGACTATAAAGGATCAACTTGTAATGTGGCCTATTGCGGTTCGAATATTGTTCAAACTGGGACAGGAAGTACTGCGATTCAGTACCAAGGGAATAACGCAACACATAGCAGTATTTCGATTGGTAGCGTGACACGAGATCCAACCACCAATACGCTCAAAGCCAATACAGCCAATAATTCTACGGGAGTGGTATTTCGTGGGACTGGAACAGCAGTTCCTGTGAATCTGGGTTCGGTTGCTATAGATGGTGTGTTGATTCAACACTTAAAAATTAAGACCACAGGCCTATAGGACAGTGACATGATGAAAAAGTTATGTGTAACCCTGTTGATGTCGGGATCTATGTTGTCTCAAGCGGGTTTGGTGGATTTGGATAATACGGAACTGGTTGGTGTGACTGGACAGGGCGGCGCAGATTTGAGCTTAACGCTATCGATCAACCACCAATATGCCAATGATATGAGTTTAAATACGATCTCTAGGACCAATGGTGTAGATGCAAATGGGCGGGCTATTGTCACTGAAGCCTATTATCAAATGCGCGCAAATCAAGATTGCGCTTTATTAGAACTGTGTCGTATCGCCATTTCCCCAAATAATCATAAGGAAAATGGGCAACGAAAATGGCTGGTGTTTAAGCAGTTCCAAGGCACCATACAAATTGATAAATTTTCGCTGGAAGGTACCACAATTCTGAATAAAGAAGGTAAGCCAAAAACTGCGATGTTGTTAAAGTTTTTCGATGATAAACCCCTTAAAATTCGTAACTTAGGTTTTGCCAGCCTTTCAGTAGAAAGTGGTGAAAATGGATATTTCAATACCTCAACGTATAACAGTTATGGTACGAGTAAAACTGTACCCACTTTTGATAAAGGTCAGGAACAAGGCTTTATGGGCTTAAATGTCCATGGCAACTTACATCTAGATGGAAATCTAAAAATCTTTAGCTATAACTGCTCGGGCACTGCGGGTAGCCGCTGTTAGACACATAGTTTCAAAAGGATATTGAGATGCATAAAATAATAAAACTAAACCTTCTGACACTGTGTATCTGTGCAGCGAATCAAAGTTATGCATTACAAGCTTTGAATGATCAGATTTTAAGTGATGTAACGGGTCAAGATGGTATTTCAATTACCCATGAAGCTTCAAAAGTTGACATTAAACAGTTGAATTGGGGCGATCCTGCGGAAGTCGGTAAAACACCGGTTAAACTGGGTTTACATAATATTGAAGTGAAAACGGCGACAGGTTATAACAACATTAAAACCAAACTCGATTTTGATGTGGGCACAACACAATTAGCCAATGGTACGCAAGGGGTTGGTATTCAGCTCTCTGCCAGTGTGTCACCTTTTACCGCAACGGCTGCCCAAATCATGCTGATGTGTTCACCAAATTGTGCAACGGGTGAAACGGATCAAAATTTAGGAAGTTTTAAGCTTTCAACTATTTCACCTTTTGAAGTGTATTTGGCAACGACGAATGGGCTGTTCAACCGCGACTCAAAGGTGCATTTAGATTTTAAATTGCAGAATGCGAGCATTAGCTATGGACAAAATAATCAAGATTTAACATTAAAAGATTTCAATTTCAATTTATCTGCTGATGGATACCTCTATATCGATGAAACGGAAGGTGTAGTTCTCACCTCAAAGGGTAGTGTTGGCGATAATATTGTTGTTTTAGGTCGAGTGGAAGATAAGACAGATGTACATGACAGCCGTGTAGGCAATGCCACAAATCCGGGGTTAAACGTCGATTTACGTTATGGCTCAGCAAACTCGACTCACCGGAACTTAATTCGGATAGGGGCATCGGGTGCATTAACCAATGGCAAGATCGCGTTAAATGCTGACCAGACTGGTGTTGCTAAGTTTAATACGGTCAACCGTGTTAACGGTAATGTTCAAGAAAATGAGGTGGTTGCATCTGCAGGTTATGGTTTTAAGAATGCTGGCGGCTTACATTTAAATGTATCGGCTGACTTTACCCGTGCAGGGAATAGTTTGCTTGGTGCTAGCACACCAACAACGTTTGAATTAGGACACACTGGTACAGGCAGTTACGCCATCGAGTTTTCAAATTTATCACCGCTCAATGTACGTACTTCCACTGACCCCAATTCAGCAATAAACAGTCAAAATGCCTATATTGATTTTGGCCAGATTTATATCAATAACATTCGCACTAACTCAATGGGTTTTGTGGTCAATGACCAAATTAAGACGATATTGGGTGCACAAAACTATGAGCTGATTTATAACCCATCACCAACGGGCAATGCTTCAAATATGGCTTTTATTGCTGTACGTGGGCTCGATTTTCAAGCCATTGCACGCAAAGCCCGCTTTATTTCAGATAATTCGATTGCAGTAAACAATACTAACGAAGGGACATGGGGCTTAGGTATTCCGATTTATAACCTGAATGCCAATGCTGCATTTTTTGCCAAGAAATACACCAATACCGCTGGAACGGTGAAGGATGGCTTGGGCTATGATATCGCGGTATCAACCGATGGTTATGGTGAAGATAGTCAAGGCAACCCGAAAACAACGTCTATTATCGTCATTGATGGTGCGATGAGTAAGCATGGCGAAGAAGTTAACTACTATACAGGCTTACGTAATATTGACTCATACTTTAAAGCCAATGGTGTGATTGGTTTTAATGAAAATGAAATCTATATCAAAGCCGATAGTTTATTGTTTGCTGCCAATGCGGAAATCGCAATCGGGCAGCTTCCGGGTGCACTATATAACTGTCCAGCAGGGGTGAATAGTTGTGCCAAAGAAGTCGTGCCGATTAATAACTTTGCCAAAAAAGATGATGTTCTCGCATCAATTGCTTTTATGTTAGATGGTAAAGGCGAACTCTTTATTATTCCAGGGCTTGAGGCCGTAGGCGGGACACCACAAAGCAATTATTTGTCATTTAAATCCAATTTTGAGTTTAATACACTGAGTAGCACAGACCTGAGTAATGAAAGTAAAAAAGGCAGTTTTATTAGTTTAAGTAATACCGATAGTAATGGAACAGCAACAAAAACCTCAAGTTTTAACTTAAACAAAATGCAAGGTCACTTGGGTTTGAATGGAAAAATTCATATGCAAAAGGACTCAGTGGTCATAGATAATCAAGTGCAATTTAACCATAAGGCATTAGCAGGGGGACAAGGGACTGCCTTTAGAACGGAGGTTGCATTGTCTCCAACAGGTACCATGCAGAAGGTTGCAGATATTGCCATTACGGGTGGGGCTATGCGTAGCACATTAGGGATTACGCCGCGCTAAAAAGGATGACAAGGAATAAATAAAATGAATAAGTCTTTAATTTCAATTCTAATCACAGCGACATTAGGCTTGAGTCAAAGTTATGCGATGACCGCTTTAAATGATGAGGAGTTGTCAGAAGTTGAAGGTCAGTCTTTGATGAACCTAGAGTTCCAGCAGGGGACAAATACAACCGATGCACAAGGGAAAACATATAACCAATCAAACATTGGTTTTTATAAGTTAGCTCTTAGTGCCGAATTGGAGTTGAATGCCAATATTAAAAAGCTTCAGTTGGGATGTGGTGGCGACAACAATTCCATTCGAGCCAACAGTTGTGATATTGATATCGATCATATTTCTTTAAGTGGACTACCTGATGATGCGAACTACACATCGGATCAGCGTGCAGCAACTTCGGCATTAATCACAAATCCATTTATTCAGTTTGCGATTAAAAATCCGACTTCAGCTGCAACACGTGAGGTGTTAGGCTTTCGTGTGAGTGCTGAAAAGATTAAAGGTTTAATGACCCTTGGTACAGAGAATACTTCTACGCCAAACGGCATTAATACCTTTAGTGGTTATATGAAAACTAAAACAGCTTCAGGTACTGCTGTAACAGAAGCTCGTACTATGACGTATGCGGATACGGGTTTACAAATTAAAGGGAAGGTTACAGGAACAATTTTATTTATTCCGACAACATTGGATTACACATCCGATAATTATAATTTAACCCTGAGTTCAACCACAGCACCTTTTACTATCAATTCGACAATTGTGTCAGGAACTCGAATGAAAGATGTAACTTTAAAAGGAAGCGGTACTGTTGGACAAATCAATTTCTCAGGTCCTCTTACTGCAACAGTACTCGGCGGCGTGCCTCTGAATAAGCAGGTAACAGGGAATATCACGGGATTAAAAACCGATATCACTGTGAATCAGAGTTTAGGTTTAATACATGCGCTGTATTTAAACAACCCTGCATCACTATCCTTGCAATCACAAGATATCTTATGGACAGGGGCTGCAGTTGGTGCGAATAAAGGATGGTGGCTAGCGATGGAGGATGAAGTTGAGCTAGGCAGCTTAAGCCCAACCACTAAAGTAGCAATTACCAATGAAGTCTTAAAACAAACCATTGCGGGCATTAATAAAGATTTAACTGAGCATCCACGGCCATGTGGAGATTTACTTTTTCAGTGTGCTTTGGGGAGTGACTTAGCAGTTGGTAATGTTCCAATGAATTCTACAACTTTAGATTTCCCACTGACTAATTTAAGCTTACAAGGGCAAAACTTTCGATCGAACTGCTACGGTGGATTAAAGTTCTGTTAAATATATAACGTCATAAAAAAATCCCGCGATATACGCGGGATTTTTTATTCTAAAATGAATTATTTTGCAATTTTCGCTAACAACTCGTCTTTAGAAATGTTTACAGATTCAGCATCGCGACGGCCTTTATATTCAAAAGTACCTGCATCCAAGCCTTTCTCACCAATCACAATACGGTGAGGAATACCTGTAAGCTCTAGGTCAGAGAATTTCACGCCTGGACGTTCGTTACGATCATCCAGCAATACATCATAACCTGCTGTCGTAAGTTCAGCGTACAGTGCTTCAGCTGCTTCTAAAGAACGTGGAGACTTATGTGCATTCATCGGCACAATGGCAACTTCAAATGGTGCAATTGCCGCAGGCCAAATAATGCCTTTTTCGTCAAAGTTTTGCTCAATTGCAGATGCAACTACACGTGTTACACCAATACCGTAACAACCCATGGTTACCGTAAATGGTTTGCCATCTTCACCTAGAACTTTACAGCCCAAAGCTTCTGAGTACTTTTGACCGAGTTGGAAAATATGACCCACTTCGATACCGCGTTTAATTTGCAGCGTACCTTTACCGTCTGGAGACGGATCACCCTCAACCACATTACGTAAGTCATAAACTTCGGTGAACTGTGCATCACGTTCCCAGTTTAGACCAGTCACGTGTTTATCAACCTCATTTGCACCAGCAACAAAGTCAGACAGTACTGATGCAGCACGGTCGACAATGACCGTTAAGCCTTTTTCTACCAAGCCCTGTGGTCCACAGAAACCAGCGGTTAAACCCAGTGCAGCAAGTTGTTCTTCAGTTGCAAAAGTTAATGGTGATGCAATGCGCGGATGCTTCTCGGCTTTAATTTCATTTAGCTCATGATCGCCACGTAAGAACAATGCCACTACCGGAGTTGCTTCGCCTTCTTCGGCTGCAATACCTTGTACTAACAAGGCTTTTACAGAGTGTGCAGGATCAGATTTTAAGAAGTTTGATACATCTGCAATGGTTTTTTGATTTGGTGTATCGACAACTTCTAAAGCTTTGGTTGGCGCCGCACGTTCACCGACTAAAACGGCCTCAGCCATTTCAATATTTGCCGCATAGTCAGATTCAGTCGAGAAGGCGATATCATCTTCACCACTTGATGCTAACACGTGGAATTCATGTGAGCCTGAACCACCAATTGAACCTGTATCGGCTTGTACTGGACGGAAATCTAAACCTAAACGGCTAAAGATTTTACAGTACGCGCCATACATGATGTCATAGGTTTCTTGCAGTGATTCTTGGTTTGCGTGGAAAGAATAAGCATCTTTCATAATAAATTCACGTGAACGCATTACACCAAAACGTGGACGAATTTCATCACGGAATTTGGTTTGTACTTGATAGAAGTTTGCAGGCAATTGTTTATAGCTTTTGAGTTCATTGCGCGCAAGATCGGTAATAACTTCTTCGTGTGTAGGACCAAGTACGAAAGGGTTGCCATGGCGGTCTTTGAAACGAAGCAGTTCAGGGCCATATTGGACGTATCGACCAGATTCTTCCCATAAAGACGCTGGCTGAGTTACGGGCATCAGGACTTCGAGTGAACCCGCATTGTTCATTTCTTCATGAACGATCGCTGCAACTTTATTTAATACGCGAACGCCCATCGGCAGCCAAGTATATAAACCTGAAGCCAATTTACGAATCATCCCAGCACGTAGCATTAGTTGATGTGAAATCACTTCTGCGTCATTTGGGGTTTCTCTTAACGTTGCAAATAAAAAGCGACTCGCGCGCATGGAAACTGTCCTAAAATTTTAAACTTTGAAAGTCAAAGATTATACGATAAAAAATGAGGAGGCATGTCGACACCGCCTCAGAAAAATGTTGATTATTATGACATGGTTTTACGTACTTGACGCAGCATAAAGTTCTTAAAGTCATCTAAATAGGTGAAGATCACAGGAACCACCACCAAGGTCAGCAGTGTCGATGTAATGACACCGCCGATCACTGCATGTGCCATAGGTGCGCTTTGTTCCCCCCCTTCACCTAGCCCTAAAGCCAGAGGCACCATGCCCATCACCATGGCACTTGTGGTCATCAGAATAGGGCGTAGACGTGTTTTACCCGCATCAATAATCGCTTGATAACGATCAACGCCGTGATCCATGGCTTTTTTAATGAAATCGATCAATAGAATCGCATTCTTCGTCACCAACCCCATCAGCATAATAATGCCGATAATGGAAAATAAATTCATGGTGGAATTAAATAAGAAGAGCGCTAAAAACACCCCAATCAATGATAGTGGTAGGGAAGCCATAATCGCCGCAGGGTGAATAAAACTATTAAACTGAGAACCTAGCACAATATAAATAAACACAATGGATAAGGTGATTGCGGTCATGGCATAACCTGCGGATTCAGCCATGTCTTTGTTTGAACCTTGCGTGTCAAAACTATAACCTGCTGGAAGGTCAAAGTTGTCTTCAATTTTTTTAATATCTACACCAATATCGCCTGCAGGACGACCTGCTGTGTTGGCTTCGACTAAGACTTCCCTTGCTAGATCGCGACGATTAATCTGCGATGCCCCCAGACTTTCTTCTAAATGTGCAACACTAGAAAGGGGAATCAATAAAGCTTGACCATTGGCATCCATTTTTTGCGATGTGAGGTAAAGGTTTTGTACATCACTAGGTAAGCTACGCGCATTTTCAGTTAGGCGCAGGTTAACGTCATAAGTTTCGCCTTTGTTGTCTTGCCATGTGGTGACATCATCCCCTGCAATCAGTGGGCGAATGACATTGGCAATTTGGTTGACCGATAGCCCCAAATCGCTGGCTAAGACCCGATTAATATGCACGCCTAAAGTCGGTTTAGGGGCTTTAAGTGAGCTTTCTAAGTCGACAATGCCTTTGACTTGCGCAATTTCAGCCATAAAGCGGTCTGATATCTTCTGGAGTTCGGCTAAGTCAGGACCTTTGATGGAAATCATTACGGGCTTTTGTCCGCCCGATACCGTTTCATCTGCCGAGGCAATTGAGGTCACAGTAATGCCACCTACTTGTTGTAGGCGTTGGCGGAACTCATTGTTTAAGTCGGTTAAGCTTTTCTTACGCTCTGTGCGTGGCGTAACGGTTACGCGAATACTGACATGGTTTTTACCACGATCCGTAACGCCATTAATCACCGCATAAGTTGCTCGAACGTCAGGGTGCTGCTGAATAATTTTATCGACTTGCAGCAGTTTAGCTTGTGAATATTCCAAAGAGGCGTCGACAGGTGTTTCGAACTTAATCCGAATCTCACCTTTATCTGGAACAGGGACAAACTCTGTTCCAATCAGTTTAGATAAGCCTAATGCACCGAACAGTGAAGCCACAGCAATCATGAGGGTGATGAGTCGGAAGCGCAGAGCAAGCTTGAGTAATTTCTCATAGCCATGGCTGAGATTATCTAGTTTGCCAGAAATCCAATTGAAAAAACGTTTGATTCGATTTGGTGGCTTATGTGGATTATGCTGTTCAGCCCAATGCGCAGATAGCATTGGATCTAAAGTAAAGCTGACAAACATGGAGATCAGCACAGCAGTACTGACGGTTACGCCAAACTGATAGAAAAATCGACCAATAATACCGCCCATAAATGCCACAGGTAAGAACACCGCAACAATGGTTAAGGTAGTGGCTAAAACAGCGAGTCCAATTTCTTTAGTCCCATCAAGGGCTGCTGTGACAGGGTCTTTGCCCATGTCTGCATGTCGCACAATATTTTCACGTACCACAATCGCATCATCAATCAGTAGACCAATGCTGAGTGATAGTGCCAGTAAGGTCATCATATTGATGCTAAAGCCAAAGATCCAAATAAACGTCAGAGTGCCAAGGAGGGCAATCGGCAGGGTCATTCCTGTAATGGCTGTGGAACGGAATGAGCCTAAAAACAGCAGGACAATCAAAACGGCAAGAGCTGCACCTTCAATAATGGTACGTGCAACATCGGTGATGCTGTTACGAATGCCTTTGGATGAATCTACCACGACTTTTGCTGTGGTGCCTTCAGGTAACTGTTTTTGAATATCTGCTAAGGTCTCATAAGCACCATCGACCACGTCAATCACATTTGAATCGGAACTGCGTAAAATATCAATCGCAACCGCGGTTTTACCATCTAAATAGGCACTTGACTCAAGTTCGGCTTGGCTGTCTGAAATGCTTGCAACTTGGCGCAAATAAATCGGTACACCATTTTTATTGGCAATCACCAAATCGCCGAAGGCTAAAGGATGAATCACTTTAGACTTAATTTCGACCACAAGTTCACTGTTACCATGTTTCAGCGTTCCACCCGGAACCTCGACATTTTCAGCTTTTAGCGTGTTGATGATCTGGTCAATACCAATCCCAAAACTTTGTAATTTTTCAGGTTCAATCTGTATGCGAATTTGTCGCTTGGCATCACCCAACAAGTTGACTGTCCCGACACCAGAAACGGTTCTAAACTGTGGAACGATGCGCTGATCCAAATAAGAACTGAGCTCTTTTAGTGACATGTTTTGTGATTCAAATACAATTGACATCACGGCATTGGCAGAAGGATCGTAACGTTCAACGATCGGGTCTTGAATTTCGTCTCGAAATTTTGCGGTGACCGGTGCAATTTTATCGCGGACATCTTGCGCGGCTATAGCAGAAGAAACATCGAGATCAAATTCACCAATAATGGTCGATAAGCCTTCGCTAGACTGAGAAATGACCTGTTTTAAACCTGAAATGGTATTGATTTGGTCTTCCATTTTCTTGGTGATTTCAGACTCAACCGTTTCAGGCGATGCCCCTGGATAGGTGGTATAAACCACCACGAAGGGGAAATCGACATCAGGGAACTCGTCAACCCCCATTCTTTGCCAAGAGGCTAAGCCTAAAACCATCAGACAGAACATCATCATGATGGTAAAAACAGGATATTTCACACTAATACGGGTTAACCACATAGCAACAACCTTTTCTTATTTTATGGATTGATTGTCACCATTTGATGCAAATCTTTTTCATTAAACTTTATACGACTGATGCGGTCGCCAGTTTGTAGTCCCTGAACCACAGCACTGTTGTTGCTATAGCGTTGTTCCAATACTTTTATGTGAATACGTTCAATTTTATTGTGGCGAATCACCCAAACATAAGGCGAATTTTGTATATCATGAATGGTATCAAGCGGGATAATTTGGCCTGTTATGGACTGTGAACCAAGTATATTCCCCTCCACAAAGGTACCGATACTCAATGAATTAATACTTTCAATTGGCTGAGCAAAAAACTCAATTTGACGGTTTGCGGGGTCTGCAATCGGAGAAATACGAGTAAGCTTGGCTGTCAGTTTTTGAGGATTGCCTTGCAACCGATATTCAATTTTTTCTCCCAAACTTAAAGCAGCTTGTAGATCACTTGGAATTTTGGCCTGTATTTCTAAATGACTCGGATCAATGATTTCAAATAGGGTTTGTCCCGCGGATACCGTTTGTCCAGGTTCCACCTGACGTTGAGTAATAACCCCTGAAATCGGGCTTACAATAGTGCCATCGCGATCCGCTTTTTCTGCAATATCAACATTGGCTTGTTGCGCACGAACATTTTCTAATTGAGCTTGATAGTCCACAAGGCTTTGTTCATATTCTACTTTAGAAATAAAGCCCTGGTCGAGTAAACGTTTTTTTCTTTGAACCATGCTTTTTGCAAGATTGGCTTGGGCTTGGGTTGATGCAAGATTGGCTTGAGCTTGGGCAAGACGCGCAGCATTATCTTGATTGTTCAATCGAACCAGCACTTGCCCTTTTTGAACGGCTTGTCCAACTTGAGCGGAGACTGCGGTGGCTGTCGCTGTCACTTGAGCCTGAATGGAACTTTGATTGACGGCTCGAATGGTGCCAGTAAAGGCGGTACGTTGGATAGAAGGCCCTTCTTGGAACTGGACTAAGTCTTCTGCGATAAGTTCTATTTTAGCTCCAGATGAAGTAGGGGAGGTGACTTCGTCTTGTTTTTGGCAGGCCGAGAGGAGTAAGCACAAACACAGCGGGCTGAGTTTAAAAATAGGGAGCACTTGTTGGCTTAATTTGGGTTTTATACGTAGTGCAGCCTGCATTGAGTCAAATCCTTTGGTCTAGCGGCGAAAGTCAGCACACTGTAAATAAGACGCAGATTATTCAAGTGTTTTTAAACGAGCAATAATTCTGTCGTATTCAGCCTTGGTATTACGATAGTGACTTTGTAACGATTGTATTTGCTCTTTTTTCATCACAATATTTTTGGAATTATAATCAATCATATCTTGGAGCGGTTTCGGATTGCTTTTGCCTTTACGCATGTTCTCTTTTTCTTGGCGTAAGAATCCAATACGGTCATTCTGTAATTGTTTTAATTCATCTTGCTGAAACTTAATCTGTTTTAAGATATAGGAAAGGGCAGTATTGCGTTTTTGAGTGGCGACTTGGCTGTTGGTATAAGCACGTTTTAATTTAAGATCTGACTCGCGCTGCTTGGCTACTGCTGCACGTTGTGGCGCATATTGCGCATCTTTTTCTGCGTTGTATGGACGTGCCCGTTGAATCACTTGCATGTTGCTATCGAGTGCTTCATAACCATAACGAATATGGTTGGGGGTGACACTGCTACTGACGTTTGCGATGCCTTTACTGTCGTAATATCGATACCAGACCGCTTTAGGTGGATCGGCCATAATCGAGATGGTCTGCAAACTTAGCAAAGCCAGCAAAATGACTTTCGCAGTCATCCTTTTTTTTACGATCAAAGCAAGTTTGTGATTAAACTCCCTAAGCATCGATACCCCCAGTTTAAAGTTGACTAAATTACTTATTTACAAGCAATAAATAGTGCTATATTAGTCCTAAATTTAGGAATAAAAAATATAATCAGTCAAAAAAAAATCGACGGGTATAGGAAAGTGTGAAGTCGTTCTTGAAAAGAAGATGAAGTGTGGTTTTATGCGGAAACTGTTCGTTGAAAATATAAGTAAATATATGTTAAAAGTGTACGTAACTTGTAAAGCGTCTACGAATCTGTTTCTACAAACATTCTAAAAATGGGAAGGGTCATATTAAATGGACGATAAATTCCAGAATCTAAAAGTAATGGTCATTGATGATTCAAAAACCATTCGTCGCACAGCTGAAACATTATTGCAACGCGAAGGTTGTGAAGTGGTGACTGCAGTCGATGGTTTTGACGCATTGTCAAAAATTGCTCAAGCCAATCCTGATATCGTATTTGTCGACATTATGATGCCGCGTCTCGATGGCTATCAAACGTGTGCATTAATCAAAAATTCACAAAATTATCAAAATATTCCTGTCGTAATGCTCTCTAGCAAAGATGGTCTATTTGACCAAGCCAAAGGGCGTGTTGTCGGTTCAGATGAATATTTAACAAAGCCGTTTAGTAAAGATGAATTATTAAATGCGATTCGTAATCACGTTTCAGCATAAATAATATAAGTGTAATTGGGGGAAATTATGGCGCGTATTTTAATTGTGGATGACTCACCTACAGAGACATTCCGCTTTAAAGAAATTTTGGGGAAACACGGTTTTGAAGTGATTGAAGCGTCGAATGGTGCCGATGGTGTAACCATGGCTCAAGCTGAACTTCCTGATCTTGTGTTGATGGATGTGGTGATGCCAGGCGTTAATGGCTTCCAAGCAACCCGTCAAATTGCGCGTGGCGCAACAACAAAACACATTCCCGTAGTGATCGTCAGTACTAAAGATCAGGCTACAGACCGTGTATGGGGTAAGCGTCAAGGTGCATGTGATTATTTAACCAAGCCTGTTGATGAAAACCAACTGATTGATGTGATTAAGCAACACCTGAACGCAGGATAAGCTCTATGGCAGCAAATGGATTTATCGAATTACTTCGACTTGCTAAACGTGGTAATAAAAACTACGTTTCAAACGAAAATGAGGTAAACCGCTGGTCGGGCATTGCTTTTGAGATGATGGGGCAATATTTCGTTGCGCCATTAGGTGAAGTTGCAGAGGTGATTTATCCTCCGAAATATACCTTAGTGCCAAATACTCAGCCTTGGGTTGTGGGTTTGGCCAATATTCGAGGACGTTTACTTTCTGTTGCTGATTTAGCGCACTATGTATCAGGGCATCGCAGTGCGTATTCACCAACTCAAAAAGTACTCTGTATTAGTCATAATGACCACTATGTCGGTTTAGTTGTAGATCAGGTTCTGGGGATTCAGCACTTTAATAAGAAAAGTTTCTTTTCTAAACATGAAGATTTAGATCGGAATTTAAAAGAATATTGCCAAGGGTATTTTCACCAACATAACCAACAATGGCATGTTTTCTTATTCAGTCGCTTATTAGACAATCCAAAGTATATGAACGCATCTATAAAATTTATAAATTAATATCATTGTCGCGCGCGAAATTATAAGGGCGTAAATCGGGGAGAAGCTGCATGGGCTTTAAACTTAAAAAGAAAAATACGGATGGAAGCAGTAACCGCTCAGGTGGAAATGCTTTAGTAGCAAAACTTCAATCACAGACGGAACAGTTTTCACGTGTATTTGGTGATAGTGAAAAGTCCAAGCCATTAATTTTGGGTGCGGCATTTTGTATCGTACTGGCAATTTTCTTACTGTTGTACCTATTCTATAGCGTACCTCGAAATAACGAATTCACCCGTAGCTTGGGTGATTTACGTCTTTTATCACAAACGATTTCGCGTCAGGCAACTGAAGCAACAGCGTCAGGTACCCCTGAAGCCATTAAAAAACTGACAGAATCACAAAAGTCTTTTGCTGAAAATTTAGAAACAGTAAAAGATATTCACCCGAGTACAGACGCATTGCGTGAAGTAGATACGCAGTGGAAAAAAGTTTCTGAAAATATTGATTTAATTGCATCACAACAAAAAATCATTAACCAACTCTACGATACCAACATTGCGATTAGTGAAAGTATTCCGGGGATTCAGGCCGAATATAACTTAATGGTTGACCAAATGGCACGTCAAAATGTGCCAGCCAACCAAGTCGTGATTGCAAAAAACCAAGTATTCATTGCGGAACGTATTTTACGTTCAATTGGTTCGGTATTAACCGGTTCAGACAACTCGCGTGAATCTGCGGATGACTTTAGCTCAGATACAGAAACTTTTGCGTCATACTTAAACGCACAGTTAAATGGCAGTGCGGACTTAGGTGTAGAGCGTATTAATGACCCTGAAATGCGTGACTCTTTAACCAGTATTCAATCTGAATATGATGATGTACTGAAGTCAGCAGCAGCAACGGTCTTAAAGAACTCATCACAAATCGTTAAAGTACGCCAAGCGTCATCATCGATTTTTGAACAATCGGATGCTTTGTTAAGTAATTTGAACAAATTGTCAGGTGGTACAGGTTTAGCAATTGCAATTCCTGCCTTGGGTCTAATTCTAGCCCTGATTGCCTTCTTGTTCTGTGTATTTAAATTACTCGTACTTCGTGGCGAATCAGATAAAAAACGTGTATCTCGTCTACAAGATGAATATGATCGTAACCAAAACGCGATTTTACGTTTACTGGATGAGATTGCCGATCTTGCAGATGGTGACTTACGTTCATATGCAACGGTATCTGAAGACTTCACTGGTGCAATTGCCGACTCGATTAACTTCGCAATTGACCAATTACGAGACCTTGTTTCGCGTATTACCGAAACTTCTCAAGAGGTTGCACAATATACGGCAAGTACGCAGGGGATTACCAACCAGTTAGCCGAAGCATCTGAACATCAGGCGCAAGAAATTGCAGGTGCATCTGCCGCGATTAACGAAATGGCAATGTCAATTGACCAAGTATCTTCAAACGCTGAAGAATCAGCGGTGGTAGCAGAACGTTCAGTAAAAATTGCTGCAAATGGCGCGAACGTTGTAAACCGTTCAATTGAAGGTATGGATATTATTCGTGAGCAGATTCAAGAAACCTCTAAACGTATTAAACGTTTGGGTGAATCTTCGCAAGAGATTGGTAACATCGTTGCCTTGATTAACGATATTGCCGACCAAACGAACATCTTGGCTTTAAACGCAGCGATCCAAGCATCGATGGCAGGTGAAGCAGGTCGTGGTTTCGCCGTGGTTGCGGATGAAGTACAGCGCCTTGCAGAGCGTTCAGCTTCAGCAACCAAGCAGATTGAAACACTGGTAAAAACCATTCAGACCGACACCAACGAAGCTGTAATTTCGATGGAACAAACCACGTCTGAGGTTGTACGTGGTGCGAACTTATCTAAGGATGCGGGTGTTGCACTGGATGAGATTCAAAACGTATCGAGTAATTTGGCGAAATTGATTGCAAACATTTCGGATGCAGCAAAGCTACAATCCGCATCTGCAGGTCATATTGCAACTACGATGAATGTCGTACAAGAAATTACCTCACAAACCACCACTGCGACTTTCGATACAGCCCGTTCAGTCTCTGAACTTGCGAACATGGCGGAAGCGTTACGTGAGTCTGTAACAGACTTTAAACTGCCTGATTAAGCGCTTGCTTTGGGGGAGGTATGCTGCTCATTGTCTGAGTGGCATACCAAAATCAGGATACACATCAACTCAATTAGTTTGCGCAAAAAGACTGGTTTGGGATGATGGTTATAATGAAGTTTATGCACCTTTTTTGGGTAGCTGACAACGCAAGAAGCCTTAGCTATGAAAGAAATATTAAAACATTTAGTTGAAACGACAACGCTTCCGGAAGATAGTTATCTAGATCAAGATGCAGAAATTCTTGAAATTTTTGTTGAAGAAATTGAAGAAATCTTCGTTGACTTAGATCCATTATTTGAAAAGTGGTACGCTGAACCGACCCATCAAGAAACCTTGTTGAGCATACGTCGTCACTTCCATACCTTAAAAGGCTCCGGTCGTATGGTGGGGGCAAAGTCAGCAGGTGAAACAGCATGGGCAGTTGAAGACACCTTAAATCGTGTGATTTCAGGTGCTGTACCGCTTACGGCAACGGTTCAAAAATTTGCTAAGACGGTATTTAAACTGTATCAATTTAAACTGTATCCGACTTTTAAAGCGGTACAGGAAATTGATCTTGACCTTCGTCCATTGGTTTTAATTGGACAACAATTACAACAAAATCAAAGTTTAGAACCTGCTCTAGAAGAGTTGCTACAACTGTCTAATCATCTAAATAGTAATGATGTCGTGACGGGATTAGAGCTGAGCGATATTGAAGTGGCTGAATCTGAGCCACAAGTTGCAGACGTTTCTGAGCAGGATGATCAAGTGCATGATGTCCTTGAAGAAACTTTAGCGATCTTCATTGAAGAAGCGGAAGACCATTTAGCGACTATCGATCAGTTCTTAAATGCAGATGAAACCAAGGTACAAGATTACAATGGTTTAATCCGTGCTTTACATACATTGCGCGGTAGTTCGTCTATGGCGCAAATTGAGCATGTCTTTAATGCCAGCTCAAAAGTCGAAAATCTATTTAAAACCTTGGTACAAGAAGAGATCGTTTCTACCTCGAAGGAAATCTCTTTACTCACCCAATATGCTGAATTTGTACGTGACTATTTACATGTGCTTGGGCGTGGTACGAACGAACAGCTTGATGTAATTTATGCCACGTTTACTACGGCTTGGGATAACTATGGTTTCAGTATAGAAGACGTAGACGATGAACTGAACCCACAAGGTATGGTCTCGAAGCTGATCGAGTTAAATATTGATCTGCTGCTTGATGCCGAGTTTGAGTTTGATCAGCGTGCTAAGGTTGAATATCCTGAATATATTCAGCACTTAGGTGAACAAGCAAAACAATTGCTAGAATTCACCAATAACCGTGCTGCTCAAGGAATTCATGACTTTACTTCTGAGCTATATGCGGGTTATCAAGCCTTACTGGAAAAGCCAGAATTACTCAATGTAGATTATGCATACGAGTTATTTGGTCAGGCACATCAAGAATTTATCCATTTATTTGATACTTTAGCTGCGGGTCAGCGCGTCATTCTGACTGAAGAAGTGCATAAAGTTCTGAATGAATTAATGGCTTTCGTACAGCAAGATGTTGAATCGACTTCGAAGACGGTAACTGAACCTGTTGCTGAGGCTATTGTTTCTGGAAATACTTTACAACCAAGCCTTGATCTTGCACAGATTTCGCAGCAAATTGCATCGGATCATCAGTACAAGCAATCGAATACGGCCAATACCGATTTTGATGATGATTTGCTTGATATCTTCTTGGAAGAAGCTGAAGAATTATTGATGGGGATGGATCAGGATCTCAATACTTGGTCTAAAAATGGCAATGATACCGCGGCACTCAATAATTTAATGCGTTATTTGCACACCTTAAAAGGTGGTGCCAATATGATTTCTGCACCTTTTATTGGTTCGATTGCACACGAATTAGAGTCTATTTATGAACGTGTGATTCGTCAGCAAATTGCCACAACGCCACAGTTGATCAGCATCATACGTTTAGTACAGGATGACGTCGCAGACCGAATTCAGGTCATTCGCACCGAGAAGGTTGATTATCCAGCAACAGCAACCATCAAGGTACTGCATAACATTCAGAGCTTAGTTGAGGGTACGACTGTTACAACTACAGTATCCGAGCCTTTAGTTGAAGCGTTTGTTGCAGCAATTGAAGAGGCTCAGCCTCCAGTTCAAGAACCTTTATCTAATGTAGATAGAATAATTGAAGTTGAAACAGAAACAGCTGCTGTTGAGTCGGCAACTACGATTGAAGCGTCGAGTGTAGTTGAAAACACTGATGTTACGGTAGTTGAACAGCTGGATACTCCGTCACTTGTCCAAGAAGAAGCAGCCAGTCTTTTATCAATTGTTGAAGAAACCTTCTTGGAAGAAGCTGAAGAAATTTTAGCGACTACGGATGGCTTACTGAAACAGTGGACTGAACAACGTAGTGACCGTAGTGTGTTACTACAATTGCAACGTGCTGCGCACAGCTTAAAAGGCGGCGCGCGTATGGCGGAGAATGAACCCGTTGGTGCGATTGCTTATGAACTAGAAACCACATTTGAGCAATTTGCTGTACATAATTTCAGTTCAAACGTGTATGACCCATTATTGCAAACTGCATTTGAATGGTTAAAACAAGCCATCTTCAAACGTGATTTCAGTAATTATGATGGTTTGAAAAATAGCTTAGCATCTATTGATTATGTGGATGTGATTGCGCAATTACCGACGCGTGTAACTCAAATTGATTTACTCAATGCGGTACCAAGTTTTGAGTTTGTGCAGGGTGATGGTACGGAGCCGCCAGCAATGCTGGGTGAGTGGAAAGAAACGACTCACTTGGATGGCGGTAATGAGATGATCCGTATCTCAGCTGATTTGGTTGAAAAAATGATCGACCTATCAGGTGAAAATGCAATTAACCGTTCACGTATTGAAATGGATTTAGGTCAACTCGGCAATACGTTGAACGAGATGGAGCTTGCAATTAAGCGTTTGGCAGATCAGTTACGTCGAATGGAAGGCGAGCTTGAGAGTCAAATTATTGCGAAGCATGGTTCTGAAAACTCGCGCTACGCAGACTTTGACCCCTTGGAAATGGACCAATATTCATCGCTGAATCAATTGTCTAAATCCTTAGCCGAATCAGCTTCGGATTTGGTCGACTTTAAGAGCACTTTGGCTGAGAAAATTCGTGATGCGGAAGGCTTGTTATTACAACAATCCCGTATTCAAGCAGAGATTCAAGAAAGCTTAATGCGGACACGTTTGGTACCGTTCTCCCGTATGTTGCCGCGTTTGCAGCGTATTGTGCGTCAGACTGCATCAACCTTGAACCGTCCAACGGAACTGGTCGTCCATAACACAGAAGGTGAATTAGACCGTACGATTCTTGAACGTTTGGTTACGCCGTTTGAGCATATGCTACGTAACGCAATCGACCACGGTATTGAAGATGCGGAACAACGTAGTGCTGCGAAAAAATCAGCGACAGGCCAAATTGAACTGAACATTAGTCGTCAAGGTACGGATGTTATCGTCAGCTTTAAAGATGATGGTAAGGGTATTGATGAAAGCACGATTAAAGCGAAAGCGCTAAATTTAGGTTTAATTAAAACCGATCAAGTGCTAGATAAACAGGAAATCTTGCAGTTTATTTTCCATCCGGGTTTTAGTACGGCCAAAGAAGTGACGCAAATTTCTGGACGTGGTGTCGGTCTTGATGTGGTGCAAAGTGAAATTAAAGCACTGGGCGGACATGTCACGGTTGAATCGGAAATTGGATTCGGTACGACCTTCATTATTCGCGTACCGACTACGGTAGCGGTGAGTGATGCCTTGATGGTGAAAGCCGGTGATCAACAATATGCGATTCCATTGGCGCAGATTGATCGTATTGTGCGTATTGCTCCAACAGCACTGGATCACTATTTCCACAGCAAAGATGACCAATTCAAAATTGATGGTGTGAGTTATAAACTGCGCTATTTATCTGAGTTTTTATCCAATCAGCCGATTCCGCGTTTGAGTAATATTGGACATTCATTGCCAGTGTTGTTAATTAAAGGCAACAGTGGACAAACCATTGCATTGTTGGTTGATCAGCTGATTGGTTCACGTGCGCAAATTGTAGTGAAGCCGGTTGGACAACAGTTTGCCAGCATTGGTGCAATTGCGGGTGCAACGATTTTGGGTGATGGCCATGTGTGTTTGATTTTAGATGGGCAGAACATTGCACGTCAGATTTTAAGTACCAAGCGTGTGACGCATGCCGCCGATCACCGTGATTTTGGTCGCCATCAGGATACGCGTCGTTTAGTGATGATTGTGGATGACTCGGTCACGGTTCGTAAGGTCACATCGCGCTTATTAGAGCGCCAAGGCTTTGATATTGTGACTGCAAAAGATGGTGTCGATGCGATGGAGCAGCTGGAGAGTGTTAAACCAGACTTGATGTTGCTGGATATTGAAATGCCACGTATGGATGGTTTTGAAGTAACGAACTTGGTTCGTCACCACGAAATTCACCAGAACTTGCCGATTATTATGATTACATCGCGTACGGGTGAAAAACACCGTGAACGTGCTTTCAGCTTGGGCGTGACACACTACATGGGCAAACCATTCCAAGAGGCAGAATTACTTGCCAACATTCAGCAGTTATTGGCTGAAAAGCAGGGGTAAATAAATGAATGCAAATGTTTCAAAGAGCATGAATGAGCAAATCAGTCAGCAAGAATTGCAATACCTGATTACGGTATCAACAGGTTTTATTGATGCTTATATTATTGAGTGTCATGGTAAAAACCCCATGCTCTTGCCGCAAAATATTGTACTTTCAGCGCTCGATAGTGATACGCAAGTGAAAACGGTGGAATGGCATGATCTTCATCTGCCTGTTTATGCCATCAACCGTCCTGACCAAATGGAAGGGGTGGCTCTGGTGATTGAAGGGGATGATGCTTCTCAGCGCTTTGCTTTGATGTGTAATGAAATGCCGAAGTCGATTCGTTTACGTATTTCTGAAATTGTTGATGATGAAAGCCCTGTGAATGATCCCACCATTTTCCAGCTAGTGCGTATGGGGGATGAGACTTACCACGTACCGAATTTAAATAAAATTCAGGCGAGTTTAGGTCTTTAAGCTTAAGTTTGAATGCAATAAAAAAGGAACTCAATTGAGTTCCTTTTTTATATGGGCTTGTACGCTTATGCCAAAAGGCCTTCTAAAATTTGTTCGTAAATTTCAGCAAGCGGTTCAAGATCAGCAACATTCACATGTTCATCAATTTGATGGATGCTGGCATTGAGAACACCAAGTTCAAGTACTTGAGCACCTGTAGGTGCAATAAAGCGACCATCTGATGTCCCGCCTGAGGTTGAAAGCTCAGTTTCTACACCAGTCACATTACGAATAGCATTTTTAGCCGCATTCACCAACTCACCCACTGGCGTCAGGAATGGTAAGCCTGAGTGTGTCCATTTAATGTCGTAGACTAAACCATGTCGATCCAAAATTTCTAAAACACGTGCTTTTAATTCTTCAGCGGTTAATTCAGTTGAATAACGGAAATTGAAAGTCACGATCATGGTACCTGGGACGACATTGGTTGCCCCTGTACCAGCTTGAATATTGGACACTTGGAACGATGTCGCAGGGAAGTATTCGTTGCCCTGATCCCAAACCGTATCACAGAGTTCAGCAACGGCTTTAGAGGCCATGTGAATCGGGTTAATGGCCAAATGTGGATAAGCCACGTGACCTTGTTTTCCTTTCACTGTCAGTACTGCATTGAGTGAACCACGACGACCATTTTTAACAATATCACCCAGTTGATGTGTACTTGAAGGTTCACCCACCAAACACCACTTCATTTTTTCATTACGGGCTTCGAGTGTCTCGATCACTTTGACTGTGCCATTGATCGATGGACCTTCTTCATCTGAGGTGATGAGGAACGCGATTGAGCCTTTATGATTTGGGTGTTTCGCAACAAAGCGCTCAGAAGCAACCACCATTGCAGCCAAGGCAGTTTTCATGTCTGCGCTGCCACGACCATAAAGCTTGCCATCACGAATTTCAGGGGCAAATGGGTCTGAGTTCCAAGCATCTAAATTACCTGTAGGAACGACATCGGTATGACCCGCAAAGCAGAATACAGGTGCTTCAGTACCTTTTCGTGCCCATAGATTATCAACATCATCAAAGCGCATAGACTCAATGTTGAAACCAATTTTTTTTAAGCGTTCAGCCATAATATTTTGACAGTTGTGGTCCACAGGTGTAACCGATGGCTGACGTAAAAGTTGGAGGCTTAAATCGAGAGTAGCAGAAGAGGTCATGCGCATTTCAAAGTCAATAAAACAGTCGGCACTATAATAGGCGATTAATCTCTGGAATGCGAAACTTAGCAATAAAAAAACCTTATCTATTGATAAGGTTTTTATGCAAATATTAACTACTTGCGGATTTCATCTTGGGTTTTTTCAGCGGTATGTGATACAGCATTACCTGCTGAAGAGACATCTTTACCCATACCTTTGACGGTATTACAGCCTGTTAAAACAAAAAGCATCACTAGTGAACTTAAAACAATTTTTTTCATCGCTGTCTCCAAAATTTTTAGTGTATTCATCAAATGATTTTGTTCTGATGTTGTTTAAGATTAAAAAATAAACACTTTAAACAATAGCATCGTTTTACAGGAGATGAGTAAGCGTATGTTGCGTTATGTATTTTTGTATAAACTAACTTCTGCAAAATCAAGTTAAAATCAAATTTGGATTTCGGTACATATAAAACTGATTGTTTTGATTTTGTAAGTACAGGCCATTGGTCCACCAATGTGCATTTTCGCTGCTGACTTCCGCATTTGGGCAAATCCACTCTTGACGCTGTAGGCGATAGTAATTTAAGTCGGTCGTTGGAATGATGTTACCCCAAGTACCTAGTCGACGGTCAGGATTGAGCCAATTGGGAAGGGAGTATTGATTTAAAGCATCAACTGCCGTGAAACCATTTGTTAGAGGGAGAAAGAGTTGCCCCTTTAAAACGGAAAAGCGCGTCTGAATGTCTGTGTCTAAAGCTTGCTGGAATTGAAACTGTTTATGGGTAAAGTGTTTTAGTTTTCGGTTTAAAGTATCGGTACGATTCAACCCATACCATGTGGTTAAGCTCAGATCTGTTTCACCCAAATAATATTTCAACGCGACTTCCCAATGCTCGATTTGATTGGTTTCGGTATTTTTAATTAAGAAGTCCAGCTCACCTGTAGTCCGTGCCCCATCAATGATTTGAATACTATGCCCCAATAATTCATATGCATGATAGCGATGATCCCGTAACCAAAACCACATGAACATTTCAAAGCGTAGACCTAGACGGGTACTTTTCAACTGAGCCATAAAGTCTTCAAGTTCTTTAGGGCCTTGATCGAGCTGTTTAAGGCGAGGTAAATAGGTTTGAAAGTGCTGTTGCCAGATCTGTGAGGGATGAAAATGAAAAGTATGTTGTATATCGAGCTCTGATGGCAACGCAGACAAAATGTTTGGACTTGCTACAGCAAAAGCTAACTGGCGAACCAATGGATGTTTGAATTGGAGCCAAGGTTCGAACAACTGATGCTGTGAAATGAGATGCATGTGAGTGCCTTAAAAAAGAAGCTAAATATGCAGAAGGACAACGGATAAAATTAAAAAACACTTTATACTACCGCAATTCAGTGCTCAGGAAAGTGGTATGAAAACGTTGTTTTGGCGTTGTTTAGTGGTGATCTTTGTCATCCTAGGCTTTATCGGTGCACTGTTGCCGGGTATGCCAACCACTGTTTTTCTGATCTTGGCCGCTTGGGCTGCATCTAAAGGTTGGCCACAAATGGATGCTTGGTTACTCAACCATCCTAAATATGGTGCAACGTTAAGAGCATGGCGTGCCAATGGAACTGTACCACGTAAAGCGAAATGGTTTGCCAGTATCATGATGTTGATCAGTGGACTGATCATGCTACTAACCAATGCACCATTTTTAGTGAAATTATTTACCAATACCACCATGCTGCTTGTCGCAATATGGTTATGGTTACGTCCAGAACCAAATATATCAATAGATAAAAAACAAATAGAGGACAATTGATGTCTTATGTAATTGCAGATGCAGACGTCTTGATTGATCTGGCTGAACAGACTCTAACGCTGCCTAAAAAGAATAAATTTTATCTGATCTCGTCAGGGAAAAATGGTATTGGCGAAACTGAAAATAGTGGTAAAACGCCGCGAGGTTGGCATCTGGTTGCTGAGAAGCATGGTGCTGAGCAACCGCAAAATGCCGTTTTTATTGCTCGAAAGCCTACAGGTGAAGTATACAACACCGATTTAGCCAAGCAGTTTCCTGAACGTGACTGGATTTTGTCTCGGATTTTATGGCTGAGTGGTTTAGAAGAGGGCTTCAATCGCGGGGAAGGCTGCGATACCTATCAACGTTATATCTATATTCATGGAACACCAGATAGTGAACCAATGGGGATGCCGATGTCGCATGGCTGTATTCGTATGCGTAATACGGATGTCATAGAGTTATTTGAACTAATTGATTGCAATGCGCTGGTTTATATTTCCGAACATAAACTTGAACTCTAAAAATAGCTGTTAAAAAATGTGCAAGCTTATTTTATTGAGTATTCAACGCTGTAATTTAAAATATGAATATTGAGTAGAAGAAGGGGATTAGTCATAGAAAATGTGTATTTTGAGGAAAAGAAATTTAGCGAATAATCATTTTAATTTTCGCAAATATGTTAAATAACATACAGAAAATACTTGTTTTTATACCATTTGACCTATTTTTTAATCACTCGATTGCAAAAAAGCGAAAACAAGCCGAAAAGCGTTTGACAGCCTGTAAAGATTCTCTATAATGCACCTCACAAACGATAAAGACGTTAAGGGCGCTTAGCTCAGTTGGTAGAGCGTCTGCCTTACAAGCAGAATGTCGGCGGTTCGATCCCGTCAGCGCCCACCAAGCCTTTACGTTAAAGATCTTACGTGCAGCGGTAGTTCAGTTGGTTAGAATACCGGCCTGTCACGCCGGGGGTCGCGGGTTCGAGCCCCGTCCGCTGCGCCACTTAAGATTTTTAATATTGTTTGTACCACATTAGTGACTTTGTGTAAGTGCAGCGGTAGTTCAGTTGGTTAGAATACCGGCCTGTCACGCCGGGGGTCGCGGGTTCGAGCCCCGTCCGCTGCGCCATTTATACAAAATCCTTAATGAGGGCGCTTAGCTCAGTTGGTAGAGCGTCTGCCTTACAAGCAGAATGTCGGCGGTTCGATCCCGTCAGCGCCCACCAGATTTTTTGCGATGCAGCGGTAGTTCAGTTGGTTAGAATACCGGCCTGTCACGCCGGGGGTCGCGGGTTCGAGCCCCGTCCGCTGCGCCATTCAAAGAATCGATTAAATTTAAGTTCCTGAGCTTAGGTTTAAAAACTAAGACTGACAATCTTAATCAGGGCGCTTAGCTCAGTTGGTAGAGCGTCTGCCTTACAAGCAGAATGTCGGCGGTTCGATCCCGTCAGCGCCCACCATATTTTACGACGCAGCGGTAGTTCAGTTGGTTAGAATACCGGCCTGTCACGCCGGGGGTCGCGGGTTCGAGCCCCGTCCGCTGCGCCATTTAAAATATAAATTTAAGTCCCTGAGCTTAAATTTGAACACTAAGACTGACAATCTTAAATCAGGGCGCTTAGCTCAGTTGGTAGAGCGTCTGCCTTACAAGCAGAATGTCGGCGGTTCGATCCCGTCAGCGCCCACCATATTCAAGCTGTAAAGCTTAATGACCCTAATTGCATTCGCAATTACCGTTGCAGCGGTAGTTCAGTTGGTTAGAATACCGGCCTGTCACGCCGGGGGTCGCGGGTTCGAGCCCCGTCCGCTGCGCCATTTTCTAGATCCCTTGTGCTAGTAAATGGAATCAAGCAAGATTTCTTTCTTACATCATAAAAATAGCGACGCTATTTTTATTTCTCAAGGGCGCTTAGCTCAGTTGGTAGAGCGTCTGCCTTACAAGCAGAATGTCGGCGGTTCGATCCCGTCAGCGCCCACCATATTCCCTTATCGTAAAAACCTTGCTTATCTCAAGCTGTTTTCATACACTTCTGTGCAATAATAATTTTAAAATATGACAGATTTATGAGAAACCCATATCAACGCAAAGCTGCGTCTAAAAATCAAAATATTGCTTACGATCCTCTTGAAATCTATCGTCTTTTTATCGAAACTATCGTGCATCAAGGCCATGTTATTGCCTTATATCAAGATGGCTGGGCTTTATGTGCTACGCCGACTGGACAACGTTCCTTTGCGATGTGGCAGAGTAAAGGTTTAGCACAGCTTTTGGTGAAAGATAATTGGGCGGGCTACGAAATCCAGAGTATTGGTCTTAGCGATTTAGTCGAAAAAGTGATTCCATTCTTACGTGCAGAAAAAACCACGGTCTCGATGAATTTAAGCCCCGAAGGGCAAAATGTCTTGGTTGCTCCAGAAAAATTATTATTAGATATCAAAAACTATTTATATCAATTTTCAATGCAGAAGCCTGAATTATTTAAACAATTACAATTACCATCGCCACGGACAATTCGCCTCCATTAATTCATGAGGATTTCATTTTAGTATTCATTGAGTAGCCAACCACTCCAATATGCAAAATACTCACGTAACCATGCATTATAGCGAGTGGCAAGAGGTGTCTGAGCGCTGATCATGATAGGCGTTTGATAACCCTGACGTATGGCTATAGCACGACTACGGGGGATATGAAAATCGCTGGTCACAATAGCAATCGGTTGCTGTAGGGAAATATGCTGCTTGGCTAAAATCTTTTTACTATTGATCAGATTTAACTCAGTACTGGTGCTTTGATCTTCGGTGTAAATACGCTGTGCTGGGATATGGTGTACATCAATCAGATACTGCCGCATTGCTTCAGCTTCACTATTTTTTTGCTGAAAAGATAGGCCACCACTGACGACCATAATGCTGTTGGGATGGTGTTTGGCATAGTTTGCCGCTTGATCTAAACGGCTGGCCAATGTTGGACTCGGTTTGCCATGCTTCAGACCACTCCCAAGAACTACAATAGCGGGTGCAGCGATATGAGGGGTATTTTGTTGATTTGAAAACCCTAAAAAGACGAAGAAAATGACTAAGCTAAAAACCCAAACAAAGAAAATCGCCCAAGCCCAACGCCATATTGATTGTCTGATTGTATTGCTTTGAATATAGGCGATAAGTTTAGGATAAGCCAGTGCATAAATGATTAGACCTAGTCCAATCAATAAGGGCAAGAGGGTGCCAAAATTAAAGCGTAGTTGTAAAACAAAATACAAGCCGTCTGCGAACAGTAATGACCCGATAATAAAACTAATGACTCTTTTTGATTTTTGCATATAGGCTTGTGGGTTATCGTTTGCATGATTCTAGCAAATTTACGCATGAAAAAACCGAGCGCTGTGGCTCGGTTTTTTCATTTAGACTTAGTGTTTAGTAAACATCGCGACGATAACGACCTTCTTGACGGAGTTGATCTAGTTTTTCTTCGCCTAAGATTTCAATTAGGGCAGCATCGACATCGCTCGCCATACCATTAATGCTACCGCAGACATAAATTACGGCACCATTTTCAACCCATGTTTTAAGCTCAGTGGCTTGTTCACGCAGTTTATGGTGTACATAGACTTTCTCTGCCTGATCTCGCGAGAACGCTAAATCTAAGCGTTGTAGCATGCCTGTGGTTTGCCACGCTTCAATCGTACTTTGATAGAAGAAATCATGTTCACGTTGACGCTCACCAAAGATCAACCAGTTTTGCGTATAGTCTAGGCGTGTGCGTGCATGAAGTAGACTCATTAAGCCTGCGATGCCTGTGCCGTTACCAATACAAATGATAGGACGGTTGTCATTGATCAAGTGGAATGATTCATTGGTACGAATACGTAGTGCGATAGGCTGTTGAAGCTCGGCATGTTGGGTTAACCAACCAGAACCTAAGCCCAGTTCACCTGCTGAATCTTGCTGTTGGCGCACGACCAAACGTAACACTTGTTGAGTCGGTACAGTTGCAATCGAGTATTCACGTGTAGGTAAAGGGCTCAACTGTTCCAGTAAATGTTCCAAATTGGCAAAAGGCTCAATCTCTGTGTTGAGGTTCTTATCCCAAAGCGCTTGCTCAATCGAAATGGCTAAAGACTCAACGATGCTTTGTGCTGCAATGTGATGCTTTTGCATAAAGGCTTGGATACGTGCTGTGCTGTTACCTGGTTGAACTTCAGCAATGTCACCCGCTTGCCATGTTGCATCAAAGTTGGTTTTTAACTCAATATTATAAGCATGTGCTCCGACACTGTTTGGATTGAGTACTTCACGTTGTGCCAAAGTCCATTGATCAAAGGTTTTGTCAATATTCATGGCTTGAAGCTCAAGTTTGGTTGCAGAGGCAAGAGCACTGTTCCAACGTTGAATATCATTGTTATCTGCGTTGTTGACTTCAATGGTTGCAAACAAAGCATGCGCGCCATTGGCTTTTAACCAACGGTCAATACGATGTCCAAAACTACAATAGGAATCAGGATATTCTTGAGAGCCTAAAGCCAACACAGCATAGTGAAGGTGTGATAAATCCAAAGTTGTATTTAAAAATTTCTTTTCAAAACTACTGGCTAAGTCTGGTGCTTCACCCGTGCCATAAGTACTTGCAACAAAAAGCACTTGTTCAGCAGTTTTTAAGTCATCTTGCGTTAAGTGTTGGACAGCTTTAACACTTACAGGTTGTCTTGCTTCTTGTAAGCTGGTTGCAGTACGCCAAGCGATTTGTTCAGAAACACCCGTTTGTGTTGCATAAGCAATGAGCCATGGTTTCGCATGTGGATCAACTGGAACATTCAAAGCTCCACCACGGGCTTGCTGAGTGAGTTTCTTCTGCTTACGACGTTTTAGATATAGCATCCAACCGGTTACAAAGAACAGTGGCATCATCAGTGATGCAAACATAGCAAAAAATTGATAAATTGGGCCAAAGAAGCTACCACGGTGTACAGGAAGCATACTGCTCATGATTTTTTCATTCAGCTTCTTCTGCTCATACAACTCCATTTTTTCAATTTTTGCAGTTTGATAGTTGAAGACCGCTGAGTTTCTCGCCCGCTCATGCTGTGGAATTGCATCTACAAATGAAAGCTCAAGTGTACCATCGGGCTTTTTCGGAATATTTAGGGTCAGGGTTGAATAGTCTCGACCAACTTGTGCATTAAATCCTGTCCATGTTTGGGTTAAAGCTATTTGTACTTGTTCAGGAGATAAGCCTTTACGCTCGCCATGTTGTTCGCCTTGCCCACGTTCGCCACTTGCAGCGTGCTCACCTTGTGGTCCGCCACGACTTTGCTCACGTGATTCGCCACCACGAGCACCAGCCTGTTCGCCACGTGGGCCTTGAGCACCAGTATTTGGACGGGGTCCTTCTTGCATTTGTGCTTGTGGGCGCTCAACGCCAAGGACTTTAAACATGCCATCGCGCCACCAATCATAAGACCAGTACAGTCCTGTACAGGCCAAGATCAGATAAAAAATCACCACCCAAGTACCAACAACAGCATGCAAATCCCAAATGAAGTTGCGTCCTTTCAATTTAGGTTTAATAAAAAACCATTGTTTGATGGAATGACGTTTGGGCCAACGTAAGTACAGACCACTCAATACAAAGAAAATAAGCATGAGGGTACAAGCGCCAGTAATTTGTTTACCGACAGAACCGACGGTTAAATTACGGTGCAACTGTTGAATAAAGTTAAAAAACTCACGGCCTTTAACTTCGGGTAAGACTTCAGCAGTATACGGGTTCACCATCATGTTATAACCACGACGTGCGCCTTCTTTCTCGATATTGACCGTACTTGAAGTGCTTGGCTCTTGAGCAATCGTAATACTATTGATTTTGATGGCAGAATCTTGTTTTTGGAAATGTAGATACAGCTCAGCAGGGGTTAATTTATTGTTTTGTGTTGCTTGAACGGTGTAGCTATCTGGGTTCATCCATTTTAAGATTTGTTGTTCATAAGAATAGATGGCCCCTGTGACGCCCATAAGCGACAGGATAAGACCCGCAGTGATTCCCAAAAACCAATGCACTTGGAAAAATGTTTTTTTAAACATGGCGATACTTAATGGTGAGCGATTTGTTGTGCGGAAATTATACCTGAAGATTGAGAAGATAATATGGATTTAGAAATTAATATTTATTCTCATTATCATTTGTATTCGAGAGTTTAGGATATAAAAAAACCTCCAAAAGTTGGAGGTTTTTTTATAGAAGAGAAAGGCAGGACTTAAAGTGGCTGCGCTTCACCGACTGTTTCTTTTAAATGTTTACGAATCGTATTAAACGAGAAGTTTTTGCTATCCATGCGTTTTGGCAGAATGTATGCACCTTCTTCGCCTTTCACTTTGAATTTAATCAACAAAAACTCAGGTGTGTTATACCATTCGTAGATGTCTTTCCAACCGATTGCACCGACACCTTCTTGCATGCCCATTTTCTGGCGCATAATTAGACCGTGAGGTTGTACACCTAAACGAATACCTTTAATTTCCTGTACTGGAAATTCATTCATTTTGCGCTTCACATACCACTCTAAACCGAACTTACGGACTAAAAGGTAAGTTAGAACACAGGCGAGAGCAACCCAACAAAAGATGGTTGAATAATTCTTAAGTAAAATTAGGCCAAGAATCGAAAGGGCTGTAACCACAGCCATGATGATCCAAGCTTTCATGCTAATTTTGTTTGTGCTACGCCAAATTTTTAATTGAGCATCGCGTTGTTCAGCCTCAGTGATTTCATAGGTCACAGGCTGTAAAGTATAAGCGTATAAATTTTTCGCGGTCATAGTGAAAGTAACAGATCTAAAACTGCAAAAAGTTTAGCATCATTTAGAGCATTTCAGTGAGTATATTGTTCCAAAATCACCCAAATTATAATGAAGCCAGTTCTGTGGCCTCATGATCCCGTTCGTGGCTTAAACTTTGCTTCAAACGACTGAACTGATTCAAGATGCTAAACATCAAGGAAAGCTGCTGCAAAATAATCAGTGCTTTTTGATCTTCCTCATTATTTTGGCTTAAACGCTGACGTATGGTCTGTAGCATATTCTGCGCCGTTAAATCAGGCATTTCATCACGCAGTAGCGCACCTTGGATATTGTCAAAAGCGCGATCCATCAATTCTAAAATTTGAGGGTCATCAATTTTTTCACGATGAGCCCCCAAAGCTGCAATATAGCTAATAAAGGTATGATTGAGACACAAGAACTCAAACGCTAAGCTTTTTTGCGTTGGGTCAAAATCGGGCTCGGTGGCTAAGGTTGAAATGAGTGAAGCAACTTCGGCATCGGTATTGTGTGCCGCACGACGAACCACGCGATAATTCAGGCCATTGTTGCGTCCAGACTTATACTGTTCAATCACCTCAGCCAAATAATCACATTGAGCGGAAAGCGAGCGGTAAATTGTGCGGGGGAGGCGACGGAACTTCCAGTCAGGGAAAATGAAACTCACGCCTAACCATGCCAGACCACAGCCAATTAAGGTATCCATCATGCGCGGAAGGGCAGCTTCATATCCCATACCATCTAAGTTGAAATTAATCAGCGCCAAAATAGTGATGAAAGCGGTGGCTTGTGCATATTGTTTACTGCGCAGCTCAAAGAAAAGTACCCCGCTGATGACCAAGACGAGAAGTTGTCCTTCAATCGAAGGTACAAAGTACAATACGGCATACCCTAAAATGATTCCGACCAATGTCCCTACGATACGTAAACGTAAACGACGTTTGGTTGCGTTGAAATTGGGCTGACTGACAAATAGTGCTGTAAGTAGAATCCAGTACCCATATTCAATGTTAGTGACTTGAACAAAGATATATCCAACCAATAACACGATAGACAGACGAATCGCGTGTCGAAATAACACCGACTCTGGGGTGAGATGTTGTTTAATCCGAACCTTAATATCATCCCAGCCTTTCAGATCATCATCTTTGAGTTGGCTTTCGATATGCTTAGTTTTATCGAGTTTAATATTGCGTTCAGTTTCTAAGTTGCGTAGCTGTGCATCAATAGACTTTAAGTTTTGATACAACGAAAACAGAGCATTGACCCAAATTTGGTCGTATTGTTGTTCGTCTCTGAGCTTTTCTAATGATAAACGGAGGTTTTCAAAAGTATGTTTAAAGCGTTTATTATGGGTGTAGGTTTGCCGGTTTAAGATACTGCTGCTTAAGTCTTTACAGGCTTTGGCTTGTATAGATAAAATTCGTTGAAAGCGGAATAAGATATCGCTGTGTTGAAAAATTTTCGCCAGTTTTTGATAGTCAATATGTGCTGAATCTGCGCGCTCGTGAATATCTTGTGCCACAAAATAATATTGCAGACTGCGACGTGTATCCCGTTGTCCACGGTCACCTTTTAAGCGAGTAAGTAGAGCGGTTTTCATGTCGTTGAAAATTGCAATTAATTTACCATTTTCCAACGACAGTTCAATCATGCTCTGTTGATAGCTGTTAGCTGTCATATCGACATCAAACAGGTTGGATTTGGCAAACAGAAAATCGGCGAGTGAGGAATAACACTTCGATAGATTGTCTTGAACCTGACGAACGGGAAAGAGCAGAAAACTGATAGTTGAAATAACGCTATACCAAATTGCTCCAATCACCAGCAGAGATGGTTGTGTATACCAGTTGTCAAAAAGTCCGACACCGAGCATGGAGTAAACGGAAACCACTAAGCAACCATAGGAAATGGTGGCATAACGACGTCCCAGTGAGCCCAGTAAAATCAGACCAATACACGAAACGATTAGCCCCAATGCGAATAAAATTGGGTGTGGAAATAAAAAGTATATCGACGTTGCAGTAATGAAAAAGCCAATATAGGTAAAAATTAAATTCATGATTCGCACGGAAAAGCGGTCATCAATATCACTTAAACCTGCAGCAACTGCGCCGAGTGTTAGCGGAATAGTTGCCAGTTGAAAACCCATAAAATATGGAACAAAAGCAGTCCCTGCAAAAGTAATGACCATGCGGAGGTTATACATGAAGGTTGTATTATAAGTAGCCTGTTTTAGACTCGTCAGCCATGCTTTCAAAGGGCACCTTTGTTTGTCACTTGGGGTTGGACCATTTTCAAATATGAGAATATGTGAAATTTCACCTGCTCTGCTATAAATCATACTATGGAGCGTGTAAACTTGTCTGCAAACTCTCCTTCCAAAACATAAATTAATCCTATGCCGACTACACAGGAAAAAGCGGTCTATTCCAACGCTTGGATTCTCTTACTTGCTTCACTGACTGCACTCGGTCCACTATCGATTGATATGTATTTACCCGCTTTGCCACAAATGGCAGATGACTTCGGGGTAAGCACACAAATGGTGGCCAACAGCTTGCCTGCGTACTTCTTAGGCTTGGCTATTGGACAACTAATTTATGGACCTGTAAGTGACCGAATTGGGCGGAAAAAACCGCTGTATTTTGGACTGAGTCTCTACATTATTGCCAGTTTACTGTGTGTGTTTGCAAACAGTGAGTGGAGTCTCATTGCCGCTCGGGTTTTGCAAGCCTTAGGCGGTTGTGTAGGTGTGGTGATTGCTCGAGCTGCGATTCGTGATCGTTTAGATATGCAAGCCTCAGCCCAAGCATTTGCCAGTATGATGATCGTGACCACCATCGCGCCGATTATTGCACCGAGTTTAGGCGCGCTGGTACTGAGTTTCAGTAGTTGGCATAGTATTTTCGCCTTTTTGATGGCCGTTGGTTTGGGAAGCCTGTGCTGCGTACACTTTTTCTTTGAAGAAACTTTAGATCCGAAGCGTCGTTTAAAGCTTAACTTTAATCAAGTTTTAAACCTTTACGGAGCGATTCTGCAAGATTCGAGCTTTAGACGCCCGATGTTTGTTGGATGTTTTGCCGGGGCTGTACTCTTTTGCTATATCAGTGCTTCTGCTGCCATTCTGATGGATGGTTACGGCTTAAGTCAGCAAGTTTTTGCCTATGCCTTTGGTGCCAATGCAGTTGGGATTATGCTGTTCTCGACCTTAAATAAACGTCTGGCACAAAAGTTAAGTGTTTTTCAGCGCTTAAAATTAGGCAGTTTTTTGCAGTTAGCTGGTGTGGGGCTGCTGTTGGTAGCGGGTATCATGACGCATGCGCCCTTATATATCGTATGTGCAGGGATGTTTCTCGCTGTCGCAGCAATCGGTTTTACAGGGCCAAATGCCATGGCGATTGCAATGTCTGAGCAGGGTGCACGGGCAGGAACGGCCAGTGCGATTATGGGCAGTATGCAATTTGGTTGTGGTCTACTTTGTGGCGTGATTCTTAATTTTCTACTCTGGTCGGCACTTTTGAATATGGCCATCGTTATGGCTATTTTTGTGGCTTTGGCTTTGTATTATGTGTTTAAGCTTGAGCACGAAAAAGCCTAAAAATTGAAGTCGTGACTATATAAAAAAGAGACTCATTTTAGTCTCTTTTTTTGTTAAAATGAATGCTTTAAATCTTAATCATTATTTAAGAATACTGCAAAATCTTCAACTGGTACGCGTGGTGTTATAAAGTGATTGACGATCTACTCTGAATCTGCATAACCCAGTGCCATACTGCAGACCAATTCTTCAAATTGTGCAGCATCGAGTATATTCAGCACGAGAGCATGAAGATGATTCCATGCGGCTTGTGGGCAAGTGTCTAAGCCTTGTACTTTGACTGAAGTCATGACATTTCTCATCATGGCAATATCCATTTTCGCGCCGATGCCCATGGCTTGATTGACTGTGTAGAATAGTCCGACAGGTGCGTTAAAAAAGATTGGTCATTACGTGATTGCTACTGTGCGATTTTCGCTTTTTCAACTTTTTGAATATTATGCAAGCCATACAAGCCCCAACCATTTTCACGGCGACGCTCAATAAAAGGCGAAATCCATTTTTTCGGATAATATACAAAACTTTTTTGTTGTTCGATGTTTTTTCAGGATGTTCAGACGCTCTAAACTGAGTATGACAGGTTTGCTCAAACATTTTGTTAGGAGTTTTCCTATGAGCACATCTATTTGCCATAACCGTGTATTCGTGCTTGGGGATATTTTATTTATCATGCTCAATAATCGTCTGAATAGTTAGGCTTTTTTGGTGCAAAGGTGTGATTTTGACCCATCATTGGGCATAGGTGGTTATCTATTAGACTAAGACTTTAGTTATAAGAAAAAAATATAGATCTCAAATAAAACTCAGTCTATATTTAAGAAAATATGAAGAATTGTTACTTAATTATTGCAAAAGTCTGTCTAAATTGTAATTTGATGCTTCAAAGCCAATCGCGAATAACATCAATTATAGTTTGAAATTGTGTGCATTAGACTTTAGTGGCAAGAGTAATAAAAGGTCATATCTTAAAACATCGAAATGTGCGATTTTTCATCTTTATAAGATTACTTTGCATATGAAAAGACCAAAACGGAGTGGTCTTTTGTGCAAAAAATTTTACTGAAATGGAATTTTTGATTCACTATTAACAATGTAATAAAGGAAGTTTGTGTATGCGTTTAGCCCTCAATAAAAAGCCATTTATCGCTCAAAGCCTAGCACTTAGTGTGGCTGCTCTGATGATGACAACAACTCATGCTGCAACCAAAGAACAACAAGAACTCGCGCAATTACGCGCTGAAGTTGCAGAGCTAAAAGCATTAATGCAACAACAGCAACAAGTTCAACAACAGCAAGCAGTTCAGATTCAACAAGTGAAAGCACAACCAGCTCCTGTAAAAGCTGAATCTCCACTGTCTTCGTTCAAATCTAAGTCTGGCGCAGACATTAACCTATATGGTTTTGTTCGTGGCGATGCAAACTACATTATTGAAGGTGCGGATGACGACTTCAACAAAGTTTCAAGCTCAAATGGCCAAACTAAAGACAAACTGCGTGCAACAGCGAAAACTACACGTTTAGGTTTAGATTTTAATACCAATGTGGCTGGCGATAACAAACTGGGTGGTAAAGTAGAAGTAGACTTTGCTGGAACAAATGAAGCCCTTCGTATTCGTCATGCGTATTTGACTTATAACAATTGGTTGTTTGGTCAAACCACATCTAACTTCCTGTCTAACCATGCGCCAGAAATGATTGACTTCGGCACGAACGTGGGTGGTGGTACAACTCGTATTCCACAAGTACGTTATGGCTTTAATTTGGCGCCTGCAACGAAATTATTTATTGCTGCGGAAGAAGGGAATAGTTCAGCAAACCAGCTTAAAGTTACCACTACTAACGGTGTAACTACGAGTGAGACTGTTAGTTCAGATGTGAAATATAGCTTACCAGTATTAACTGCGAAATTAACGCAAGGTTTTGCAGATGGCAAAGCGAATGCATCTGTTCGTGGTTTGGTGGAACAATATAAATCTGAAACAGCTGGTGATGATAAAACAGGTTGGGGTATTGCTGCTGGTGTAAATTATCAAGTGATTGATCCGTTAAAACTCAGTGCTGATGTGTCTTATGTACAGGGCAATAGCAACTACTTATACGGAAGCAACACTGCATTTTATGTAGATAATGCGAATGGCAAGATCGAGCAAAATGAAGCATTTGGTGTACAAGTCGGTGGTACGTATAAATTCAACGAAAAATTACGTTCGACTTTAGCGTATGGCGCACTCTTTGCGGATGATGGTACTGATTACGCGCGTTTAAACACAGCTGCAAATGAAGAAGTTTACCAAGCATGGATTAACTTCATCTATTCACCAGTTAAGCCTTTGGATTTAGGTGTTGAATATATCAATGGTAAACGTGATACCTTTGCTGGCGATAGCTACAAAGACAACCGTGTTGGCTTAATGGCGAAATATAGCTTCTAATCATGTGATGAAATAGTTGCAGTTTAAAAAAACAGGAGCTTTAGGCTCCTGTTTTGTTTGAGTCGGGAAATTTATACAGACTAAATACATTTTGAATATAGACTTAAGTATTAAGTCAGAAAAGAATAAGTGAAATAGTTGGAAATTATTGTAAAAAAATAAAGATTATCTATAAAAAATCTGCATAATGTCGGTCTTTCGCCCATATTGTACTTTTATTGGTTGTTTTTGAGCCAATATGGGGCGGTTTTGTGATTTTTTTCAAAAAACCGTATCTGTGTCCAAACATTATTGGGCATTACGTTATTTCAGTTTACTCATCGTGTAGAACTGAACATGTTATGCATCAGATCGCTTAGTTTGTTACCAATTTACCCATTGCCTGAATTTCCATACGCAAGACTGAGTTTGTCTCAGATTTACGAAATATCTCTTGAAGTATCAATGGATTCGGTGGCTTATTAGCCAGATAACAAAATCTAAGCATCCGCTTTATGGACAATTGTCATGGAATTTACTTTTAACGCTTTTTATACCTTGATTGCTGCTGTCATTGTTTTGTTACTTGGCCGCTTCTTGGTAAATAAAATTGGTTTCTTGAAACGCTACAACATTCCTGAGCCTGTCGCAGGTGGTTTAGTTGCAGCGATTATCTCCTTGGTTGTGCATAGTCTTTGGGGCTATAGCATCACGACCAGTAGCGAATTGCAAACAAGCTTTATGCTGATTTTCTTTTCCTCAATTGGTTTAAGTGCAAACTTTGCCAAATTGCGCGAAGGGGGAATTGGTCTGGTTATTTTCTTGATGGCTGTCGCATCATTTATTGTGGTGCAAAACTTTGTCGGCATTAGCCTTGCAACTTTATTGGGTATTGACCCACTTATTGGTTTGATTGCAGGTTCAATTACCTTAACTGGTGGTCATGGTACTGCGGGTGCTTGGGGTGAAATTTTAGAAGTTAAGCATGGTATCCAAGGTGCATTAGCTTTGGGTATGGCGAGTGCGACATTTGGTTTGATTATTGGTGGTTTGATTGGTGGTCCTTTAGCGAAGTTACTCATTAACCGCTATCAATTGGCGACGCCACGTACCAATGAACAAATTGAAAAGAGTGATAACACACCACTAACTGATATTAATTCAACAGAATATGTACCGTTTGAATATCCACATCGTGTGCGTTTAATCACTGCGGATAATGCGATTACCACATTAGGTTTGTTTGCAGGCTGTTTGGCTTTTGCTGACTTTATGACCGGCCATATGAAAGGCACAATGCTTGAGTTACCGACTTTTGTTTGGGCGCTTGCAGGTGGTGTGATTTTACGTAATGTGTTGGAAGGTATTTTCAAAGTTCAAATCTTTGACCGTGCGATTGATGTATTTGGTAATGCATCATTGTCGTTGTACCTTGCGATGGCTTTGCTTTCATTGAAATTATGGCAATTGGCTGACCTTGCTGGTCCGCTTGTGGTGATTTTAGGTGCACAAACGATTACGATGGGCTTATATGCTGCATTTGTGACATTCCGTGTGATGGGTAAAAACTACGATGCTGCTGTGCTATCTGCGGGTCACTGTGGATTTGGTATGGGTGCAACCCCGACTGCGGTTGCAAACATGCAGGCGATTACCAACATGTATGGTCCTTCGCACAAGGCATTCTTGATTGTGCCTTTATGTGGCGCATTCTTTGTAGACTTGATTAACGTGGCTGTCATTCAGTCTATTTTGCAATATTTTAACTAATTGGAAATGCAATTTGCCCTAGGAAACTAGGGCTTTTTTGCTTTCAGGTCTCTCACAATAATTAGGATATCGAGATGAATGATCAATTAAATGAAACATTACTCGGGTGGGTGAATACACTGAATGGACCTCTGTGGGACTTTTTGGTGATTTTCCTTGTTGCGGTCGGTTTGTTTTACACCCTAATTACGGGTGCAGTACAGGTTCGCTTATTTTTGCACAGCATCAAGGTCATGAAATCAAGCCGTAAGGAATGTGATGATGATCATGGCATTACACCTTTTCAGGCTTTTGTAACTGGGCTTGCTAGTCGTGTAGGTGTGGGTAATGTTGCGGGCGTTGCGATCGCAATTGCGATTGGTGGGCCGGGTGCAGTATTTTGGATGTGGGTCACTGCATTTTTGGGTATGAGTTCGGCTTTTGTTGAGTCATCTCTTGCACAGTTGTTCAAGGTGCGTGACCAAGAAAATAAACAGTTCCGTGGTGGACCTGCCTACTATATTACCCAAGGCCTGAAACAAAAATGGTTGGGTGTAGTCTTTGCTGTTGCGCTTATTTCAACCTATGGTTTTGTGTTTAACGCAGTACAAGCCAATGCAATTACAGGTGCAACAGCACATGCATGGGGATGGGATAAAGCCAATCTAGCATTTGAACTCGGTGGCATTCATATTGTGGTGTCTTGGGTTGGACTAGGTCTAGTCTTGCTGACCGCAATGATTATCTTTGGTGGGATCAAACGTATTGCCAAAGTGGCAGAAAGTTTTGTGCCATTGATGGCCTTGTTGTATCTGGCTGTTGCTTTATATATCGCCGTAATTAATTACGCTATTTTACCTGATATCTTCCAGCTCATTTTCTCTAAAGCTTTTGAGTTTGAAGCTGCTGCTGGTGGTTTCTTCGGTGCGATGGTTTCTATGGCAATGATGATGGGGATTAAACGTGGTTTATTCTCTAATGAAGCAGGTATGGGTTCAGCACCGAATGCGGCAGCTGCATCGGATGTAAAGCATCCTGTAAACCAAGGTTTGGTACAAATGCTCGGTGTATTTGTGGATACCTTCGTGGTGTGTTCATGTACAGCGATTATTATTTTGGCCTCAGGACTTTATCATGATGCGGGCTTTGAAGGCGTAGCGCTCACCCAAATGGCTTTAGAGAGCCAAATTGGTTCTTGGGGTGATGACTTCCTTGCAACGATTTTGTTCATGTTTGCCTTTTCATCAGTCATTGGTAACTATGCCTATGCTGAAGGGAATGTGCAATTTATCAATAACAATGCCAAGGTGATGTTCGTCTTCCGTATCTTTGTTTTGATTATGGTGTATCTCGGTTCAGTGATGAGTGTGCCTCTCATTTGGAACACTGCCGATTTGTTCATGGGTATCATGGCCACCATTAACTTGTTTGCTATTTTGCTGTTAACACCATTCTTATTGATGCTGTTAAAAGACTATTTGGCACAGCTGAAACAAGGTGTGAAAGAGCCAGTATTTAAATTGGATAACCATCCTAAATTTAAAGACAAAGTGAAATCAGACATTTGGTAATCTTTTAGCCATAAAAAAGCCTCTACATTGATAGGGGCTTTTTTATGGCTATTTAACCGCTAAAGTAAAAGAACAGCTGATAGAGTGCAAAACTTAAAATCAGGCTTAGCCAAATCGGGAGTTTGGTTCGAAGCAGTAAAATCACCGCGATCACAAAACCTAAGTCAGTCCAATGCTTGAAATAACTTTGTCCCATTTGTATCACTAAACACAGCAGTAAACTGACTACTGCTGCATTAATCCCAATCACGGCTTTTCGTATCGCAGCTTGCTGCATAAGCCAAGACCAATAAGGCAAGGTTGCAAAGATTAAAAAGAATGAGGGCAGAAAGATTGCTAAAGTGGCTAGAACCACATTCAGCCAAACAAAGGGCGTTAAAGGCAATAAAGCACCTAAGTAACTGGCGAAACTAAATAAGGGGCCGGGCATGAGTTGAGCCAGCGCATAACCTAAGTCAAATTGTTCGGCAGATAAAATATGGCTGACGACGAAGTCCTGATGTAAAAGTGGCAAAATAATATGCCCGCCACCAAAAACCAAAGATGCTGCTTGGTAAAAACTAAACAGGCTCTGTGAGAACAGTGAAGAAGATGAATGCCACACCATAAAAACCACAAAAGGCAAAACAAAGGCAATCAGCCAAAAATAAGCCTGCTTTGCTTGGACTTTTGCCTTTAAGCTGCTGTCCTGAAGCTTTGATGTCGAATCCGATGCGAAATAAATACCGACCAGAGCAGCAACTAAGATGACGATGACTTGGCTGAATGACCATGGGGCGAAGTAAAGAAACAAGGTGCTAAGTAACATCAAGACATATTGCCAAATAGTTTGGCAGAAACTTGTCAACATTTGCCAAAAGGCCCAGATCACCACAGCAAAAACGATCAACTGAATGCTATGTAGTGTCATCGCACTGAGTTGATTGAAGTACTGTTGACCCAGTACCGCAAGACATGCCATGAGAAGCATAGATGGTAAGGTAAAGCCGAGCCACGCCATACACGCGCCGCGGTAGCCTCGGAGTTGATAACCAATGGCAATACCCACTTGGCTACTGGTCGGCCCTGGGAGCAATTGTGCGAGAGCAACCAGTTGGGTATATTCAGCATTACTCAACCACCGTAGTTGCTGTACAAAATGTCGGTGAAAAAACACCAAATGAGCAGCAGGGCCACCAAAAGACAAGCAGCCCAATTTTAAAAAGTGTAGAAAGATGCCTTTGAGATGTTGAGTGCGCATGTTGCATTATGCTGACAAATTGAAACCGATTATAATAGGGGAATATGACGCTTTTACGAAAAAAAACAGTACTTGGACTGCTGATTTTCATACACTATGCTGCTGGAAAATTTCGCGCTATCTCAACTTCGGTGAATCATGTTGAACATTAAACTTAGCCTTATGTCGTTTACATTGCTCGCTTTAGCTGGCTGTCAAAGCATGCCCAAAGTTGCTCAAGAAACGCCAAGTCAGGCTTTTTCAGCCGAAACTGAGTCAGGGGAAGCCCAAGAGCGACTCAACCAGATCAATTTTAAACAGCTCAAAAAAGAACAGAACCGTCCAATTATTGCCTTGGTGTTGGGGAGTGGTGGTGCACGTGGTTATGCACATATTGGCGCAATTCAAGTTTTAGAGCAGTCGGGGATTCGTCCCGACTTTATCGTGGGAACCAGTGCCGGTAGTATCGTCGGTTCACTGTATGCTAGCGGTAAAAATGCCAATCAAATTCGTGATATTGCGCTGAATATGAAAGCCAATGATGTGCGCGATATTCGTTTGGACATGAAAGGTTTCTTTGATGGTCAAAAAGTTGAAGACTATGTCAATGAGCAAGTGAACGACATTCCACTTCAACGCTTACCTATCCCGATGTATGTGGTGGCCACGCAGTTAAAAGAAGGCAAAAAAGTCGTCTTTAACTATGGCAATACTGGGCAAGCGGTTCGGGCATCGGTGTCGATCCCGAGTATGTTTATTCCCACTAAAATTGGTGCTGATGAATATGTGGATGGCGGTTTAGTCAGTCCCGTGCCTGTTGATGTGGCACGTAAGTTAGGGGCGGATATTATTATCGCGGTCGATATTCTGGCGCAGCCAATGTATACCGAAACCTCAAATGTTTGGGGGCTGTTTAACCAAAATATCAATATCATGCAAAAGAACCTTGCACAAATTGAGCTGAAAAATGCAGATATTGTGATTCAGCCAGACTTGCGTGAGAAAGTACATATTTTTGATGTCAGCGGACGTGAGTTGACCATGCAAGCTGGGGTCGATGCAACCGTTGCGCAGTTAGGACAGATTCAAAAAGTTTTTGCGCAGAAAAATTATAAGCAAAAATTGAATATTCAAAGTATTCAAGTAAGAACGCATTGATCACGCGTGATGTAGAAATAAAAGCCTGAATGGGCTTTTATACATCTCTATAACTCGAAATACAGTCAATCAGGCTAAAAAGCCATTTATATGCTGTGAAAATATCACAGCGAGAATGTTTTTGAATAAATTAAAATTTAAAGAAGGCCTATAGATTCAAAAGCTTAGTCTTCTTTATATATATTTTTTTGAATGATACTTAAATCACTATAAATAATAATGATGGTTTTGTTACCAAATTTAGCGTTCAAAACCGATATAATAAATGTCACATATCCTATTATCTTACCAATTAGAGAACGCGATGTCCCCATTAGATCAAATTGCTGCGGCTGCGGATGACCAGTCTGAACTCACTATGTCGGTCTTAATGACTCCTGATATGGCGAATTTTTCAGGAAATGTGCATGGTGGCACCATTTTGAAACTGTTAGACCAAGTGGCATATGCGTGTGCGAGTCGTTTTTCAGGAAGTTATGTGGTGACCTTATCGGTTGATAAAGTTAATTTTAAAGAGCCGATTCATGTGGGCGAGTTGGTGACTTTCTTGGCAAGCGTGAACCATGTCGGTCGTACTTCGATGGAAATTGGTATTCGTGTTGAAGCACAAAATATTCAAAAGCGTACAGTACGCCATACCAATAGTTGTTACTTCACCATGGTCGCGGTAGATGAAAATGGTAAGCCAAAACAAATTCCTGCATTGAATTTGGACAATGACTGGAAGCGTTGCCGTTTTGAAGCAGCAGAACAACGTAAGGTCGCGCGCTTACAAGAGAACCATCATCCTTCGTGCAGTATTTATAAAAAAGCATCACATAGTTAAGTTTAAAAAAAAGATCTCCTACATAGGGGATCTTTTTTTATGTCTGACGTTTATGTTTTGAATAGAAGCTCATATGGGAAAACTACGCAAATTTGGCTTTTTGCACCTGTTGATCTCAAACTTCTAAAGTCTATGCGCATAAATAAAAAGAAACCAAGACAGGATATATCATGGTTTCAAGTGACGCTAAAAAGTTGTTGCGATCCAGCAGGAGAGTAAAGCCACTGGATCTCTCAATATTTCAATTATTTAGCAGCTTTTTCTTGATTCGGTTGTTCTGCTGATGCTTCCGAAGCAGGTGCATTTGCACTTAAGTCTGTAGTTTCAGCTGTTTCTTGGGTTGATACTACAACTTTGTCTTCTTGAGCTGCTGCTTGTTGAGGTGCAGCAAAAGTTGCAAAGCTCGCAGCTGTTAAAGATGTTGCAATAATTAAGTGAGAAAGTTTCATGGTTTTGGCATCCTTATATTTTATAGATAAAATAGTTCAGACTGATCATCACATCAATTTGAACTGAGCTTCATGCTATCGCCTGAATATCTGCGGTTCAATCGAAGCAACAATGTGAAAAGTGCACATTACCTAAAACTACAGATGATGAAAAAATAGTGAGCTTTAAGTAACAAGTAGAAGTTTTTTGTGAATAGATTGAGATAAAAAGAAGAATTAATGATCAATATGGATGTTTGAAAACTCACATAAACTGTACAAAGCATGCGAATTAAGTGCGAAACCCTAATTTCAGTATTGAGTAAAATGTAAGGAAGTTTGTCCAATAGGGGTATAAATGAATGAAATGTCAGCTAACTGAATGCTGAGTGTTCGATGCCATGGATTTGAGATGAGAAAATTGGTTATTTAAATTAAGATAAAGGCTTATTTTATTGTGCTGTTTTTATCATATTCCATGCTAGGTATAAAATTTTGAAACTGATGTCGATGCCGCAGGCGGTTCCTACGCATATTATTTCGGGCTTTCTTGGTGCAGGTAAAACCACTTTGCTCATGCATTTGTTAGGTCAGAAACCGGAACATGAAATTTGGGCGGTACTGATGAATGAGTTTGGGAAAATTGGCGTAGATCAACAGCTCATGCCACAAACGGAAGGCTATGCGGTGAAAGAATTACTCGGTGGTTGTTTATGTTGTAGCAGCCAACTACCGATGCAAATAGCACTGTCTCGTTTGCTTTCAGAACAAAAGCCTGATCGGCTGTTTATTGAACCCACAGGCTTGGGACATCCAGCACAGTTACTGGAGCAACTGACCGAGCCACATTGGCACTCGACCCTGCACATGCGTGCTCCGATCACCGTGCTGGATGGTTCGCGTTTACATGATCATGCTTGGACAGCACAAAATCTTTATCAGGATCAATTAAAAGCGGCGCAGATTGTGGTGGTTTCGCATCAAGCTCATATGCAAAAAGCAGATCAAGATGCTCTTGAAAAACTGCAAACCGAATATCAGCCTTATGCTCAGCAGTGGCTGATGGCAGAGCAGGGCAAGATTGAGCTTGCGCAAATCGATTTTGAGTACATCGGAACAAAACGATTCAAGCAGCCTTTACTGAACATTCAGCAACAGTTGAAAGCGACTCAACAAGATTTTCCCGAGATTAAACAGTTGCCGTATCACTATGTAGAAACAGCGCAAGGTTATAGTGTTGCGGGTTGGAAAATGCCGAAACGTTGGGTTTTTGACTTTTACGATTTATTAGATTTACTTTGTGAACAGCAAGATTGGCGACGGATTAAAGGAATTTTCCATACCAATCAGGGGTGGAAGGCATTTAATTTCAATCCTGAACAATTTAACTATCAAGATGTCGAAGAAGGGATTGATAACCGAGTTGAGTTGATTGTTCAAAAACAAAGAGATTGGATGAGTTTTGAAAGCGCACTTTTTGCATGCCGCATTGAGCAATGACTTAAATTGTTTTAAGCAAAAAAAGCCGAAATCTTATATGCTAGTCGGCAAATTTGAGGATGGTATGTATGGCGCTTAAAGCTACAATTTATAAGGCAGATTTGAATATTGCCAATATGGATGTTCACCAATATGGGGATTATCAACTGACTTTGGCATTGCATCCTTCAGAAACTATTGAGCGTTTGATGGTGCGTTTGTTGGCATTTGCACGTTTTGCGGATGAAGCTTTAGAGTTTACCAAAGATTTATTTGAAACCAATGAGCCTGCGCTGTGGGAAAAAGACCTAACGGGTCAGTTGGTGAAATGGATTGAAGTGGGCAGCCCAGACGAAGATAAAGTGAAAAAAGCCAGTGCACGTTGTAAGCAAGTGGCGATTGTCACTTATGGCACAGCGGTCGATGAATGGTATAAGCGCAACAGTAAGTTGAAGACATTGAACAATGTTGAAATTTGGCAGTTGTCGACTGCAAGTACTGAAGCGGTTCAAGCCCTGTGTGAGCGGACTATGCAACTTCAGTTAAATGTAATGGATGGTGAGTGGACCTTAATTGGTGACCATGCACAAGCCATTATTGAGTGGACGCAATTGCAATAAACAAGCAGTTTAACTAGATTTATTGATTGAACAGGTTGGAGCGAGAACATGAGCGCAGAATTAGAAATTATTGATTTGGTTGTCGGTGAAGGTAAAGAAGCGGTTAAAGGTGCTTTAATCACCACGCATTATACGGGTTGGTTAGAAGATGGAACCAAATTTGACTCATCTTTAGACCGCGGGAACTACTTTGAAACTGTGATTGGGACAGGCCGTGTCATTAAAGGTTGGGACCAAGGGATTATGGGCATGAAAGTGGGTGGTAAACGTAAACTCATCGTGCCATCACATTTGGCTTATGGTGAGCGTAAAATGGGTAATATTATTCCTGCCAATTCAAATTTGATTTTTGAAATTGAGTTGTATGATGTAAAAACACGTGATTAATCAAAAATATTGATAAATAAAAGAGTCAATTACAAGGATGTATTTGATTCATTTGTAAAAACACTTGGTTTTTAAGAAAAACATTTGTAGATTAATTATTAGGCAGAGCGTATTTAAGGGAAGAGTCGCTTTTGTATAGCTCATTGAGCAAACGGTCTTTGTTTGGGTTTGTTTTAAGCTGTTTGCTGGTTTTAAGTTTGATACCTTCGACGTGGGCACAATATGAAGCTGAGCCCACGCAGTATTATTTGCATCAAAAAAATGTCAATGACATTCAATTCACCGAACAAACCACCAGTTATTTAAAAGGTACATGGTCTTATTATGACCAAGAGCTGATTTCTCAGCCTAATCGTAAACTCCCTTCTAAAACTACCGAATTGCCAATTTCATTTCAAGAACTTACAGGTAGTAATACGGGTTATGGGACTTTTGTCGGTCATTTCAAAATTCCGGATGAATTTATTGGCCGAAGGCTAGCCATTCATATCCCCAATCAAAATTGTGCTTATCGGGTTTATCTCAATGGCGATTTTTTAGTTCGTTTAGGGGATGTCGCGGATAATGCGGGAGCACAGCAAACAGAAAATGCACCGCGGATTGCTTATTTTGTCCCTGACAGCCCCTATTTTACTTTAAGTATACAAGCCTCAAACTTTAACAATTTACGCGGCGGCCTTGAAAGCCCCATGCATATTGGCATTGCTAAAACGATTAATCGACATTATCAGCAACTGATGATGAGTATCGCCATGATCTGTGGCGTGGTGTTTGGTGTAGGAATGTTCACCACCATGTTCTCGATGTTCCGTGGTTCAGATGAACGGAATAGTAAAAGTATTTTTGTTTTTGGTATTTTTATTTTATTTCTTGCCTTACATAATCTTTTTACTGCGCCATATGCTTATACGACCTTCCTAGATATCAACTGGTTGTGGGGCATACGTTTAGAATATTTATTTATCTATTTAGCGGTCATATTTTTTTTGAGCTATATGTATTTGCTCAATCAGTACTATTTACAGCGTTGGATTTATACCGTTTCCATTTTGGTTTTGACCTTGAATATCGTCATTACCTTGTTATCCGAGCAAGTTGTTTTTGAGCAGCTGGCTTTTTATAGCGCATTTTTCAGTATTGTTATTTTGCTTAATTTTGCCTATGGTTTTTACCTTACTTTAAAGACCAAACAAAAATATTCGAAAATCAATTTATACGCCGTGGTATTGCTGTGTATATCGGTCATTCATGACTTTTTACTAACGCTACATGTGATTGATTCTATTCATCTATCTTTTATCTCTACCAGTCTGTATGCACTTTTGGTGATGTTCCGACAATCACGTAACTATGCTTATCAGACTTACCATACCGAACGTTTAAATAATAATTTAATTGAATTGAATGATTCTTTAGAGCAAAAAGTGCAACAGCGCACCTCTCAATTACATGACTTAAATGAAAAACTCGAATATCAAATTCAAATTGATGCCTTAACAGGCGCCTATAATCGGCGTGCATTGAATCAGGAAATTCAGCAGCGCTTTATTGAAACACAACAAAATAGTCATGCAACTTTGGTTTTTGCCATGATGGATGTCGATTATTTCAAAAATTATAATGATTTCTATGGGCACCTAAAGGGCGATGAAGTTCTGCAAAATCTGGTCAAAGTGATTGGTGCAGTACTGCCACATAATGCCTACTTAGCACGCTATGGTGGGGAAGAGTTTGCCATTGTTTTATATAATGTCCCAATTGCGATTATTAGTCAGATTATGCAAACCGTTTTAGATGCAGTGCGTAGTGCGCGCTTTGAGCATCATAACCGCCTAGATGGCAAAGATTATGTAACTTTGAGTATGGGGGTGTCGTGGATGGATCATGAAACGATTTATGCCAATATTCATGACCTTATGAAAGCGGCCGATTTAAAGCTTTATCAAGCCAAAGAAGCGGGCCGTGATCAGATGAAAATGCCCAATGAATCCTATGAAAATGAGTGAATTTAGTTGAGTCATACTTCTGTTAATAAACCTTAGGATAAGAGTTTAACCATGGTCACCATTTTGGGATTTGGAATGTCTTGGACATGGATTTGAAAGCCATGTTTTTGATAAAAAGAGCATGCTGTTTGGGTGCTTTCTAAACTAATTTGGTGAATTTTTTTACGTTTAAGATGTTCAATAACGGTTTCTAATAAGGCTTTCCCAATACCGCGCTGTTGTTCAGCGGATGAAATATAATTGAGTAAAATACGACCTTGATCACTGACCATAATAAAACCCACTACGTGCTGATTGAGTACATAAACCCAGCTGTCGTTATAGTGCATCCACATAATCAGGTTGGATTGGGTTTTATTTTCTAGCCAAATTTGAATCGTACTTTCATGGCGATGATGGTCTTTGATACATGATCGAATACTGTCGTGCACGACATTTAAAATTTCAGGAATGTCCTGAAGTTGGGCTGCCCGTATCATCTTTTCTTCTTAGAGCTATAGAAACAGCTATTTCATGCTAGCGACTGTATTTATTAAATTGAATTACTGTTAGTACGGATGTAACTTTGTTGTTCAATCGCACTAAGTTAATTATTTTTTATAGTGATTTTGTGAGTGAAAAATCACATATCGTGATGCCTTTCACGTTTGTGCGAATATGTGTTGAATCACTTGAATTGGTCTGAGAATCAATACCCAATTACAAGTCATCGAATTGAGCATTTGAGTTCATACGTAGTCTGTTTTAATTAATTTGGTGTTTATTTGAGCGATAATGCTGTATTTTAAAAGGGAATATTGGTTACGAGAGCAGGGCATGGCGACATTTTTACTGATGATTTGCATACTCATTGCTTTGGTTGCGGCATCTATTATTGTAATCAAAATTCAAAAAAAGCACCGCTTTCTGAAGCGACAAAAAAAAGTGGTTGAATCGGAAGCAGCATCTGTGCAAATGGCAACGCATACCAATAGAGCACCTCAGGTTGAGCGTGTTATTGAAGTTGATGCTTATGAACAAGAGCTGTTCGATGACGTGGCGACTCTATTTTTAGATCAAGCGATATTGCTCACGGTCGAAGAAGATGCAACGTTAATGCAAAGCACATTATTGGTCAAAATGCCTGCGAAAACCCAGACGCAAATTCGCAAAATGGATTTAAATGAATGGTCTATTTTTTGGAGCTTTTATGATCAGTCGCTTGAATATTATGTAAGTCGTTATGGCATGTTTTATACGCATATTGACCGCAGTGGATGCGAGCATAAAAAAAGCTATCGTACTCGGGATTGATCTCTTGCTTAAGCCTCCACAGCGTCCATCACAGTCATGGATAACTGCTTAAGAATTCGCTCTGCAACATGAGTTAGATAGAAGTCATCCTGTTTTAAGCGTGTCATTAAAATTGCCCCCTCATAATCGGCAACACTGATTTTAGCCAGTGCCTCAGCTTGAGCAATAGGCATGACTTGCTGAAAGTAGTGCAACAACGCCAACTCCCAATCTTGGAAAATTGATTGAATTTTGAGATGAATTTGTTCGGATAAATGTGGGACTTCCAAAGACAGCATCCCGACTAAACAGCCTTGAACACCCATACTAAAAAAGCTGACAGCTTGCTGGTGCAAGTGTTCAAAGCGAACGCAATAATCTAAGTGCGTATCACACAAAATACTGAACAGTTTATGGTTTAAGTATTGCTGGCTGACTTGCAAAATATCTAAAACCAAAGCTTCTTTATTGGGATAATAATAATAAAATGCCGCTTTACTGAGCCCACAAGACTTTGCTAGTAAATCCATACTGGTGCCTGCATAACCATGGGTTTTAAAGGTTTGCATGCAATGCAACTGGATTTGTTCTTTACTCAGTTTTTGTGGGCGCATAGAGCTTTAACGTTCCGTAGTGGTTGGTAATGATAAATAGCCATTGAAAGTGTTCAGCATATCTTCCCAGATGGCTTCGGCCCCTTGGCGGAAATATCCCATGTGTCCAATTTCTTTCAAGCCATAGTCACTGGCTTCAATATTGCGATAATGCATGTTCGCATGCCGATAATGCTGCATAAATGCATGCCTTGAGTTCGGTAAAGCCCAGTCATCATCCAGTGCTGAAACAGCATAGATTGGGGTTTTGACCTGTGCATACTGTTCCAGTAAGTGTTGTTGCTCTGGATCTGCAAAAAAGTAGGTCGGATTTTTACACCATTTTCGCCACTGTGTGTAGACATCCACAGGTAAATCGGTGCCCATTTTCAGCAGGCTCCAAGGCAGATAGCCCTTTAGTGCAACCATCGGCGGGAAAATAATATTCCACATGACATGCACTTTCATTTTCTCCCGAAACGGCATATAGCCATGCCAACCCGCACCTGTGCCAAAGCAATACATCGCAGTGACTTGGTCATGGTTGCGGGTTAAACCGAGTGCTTGGCCTCCATAAGAGTGTCCAACCACAAAAATAGGTTTGTCATCTTTGCAGATAGAGTCAATGGCAGCCGACAAGTCTAGCTGTCCCCAGTCCAAATAGGACATGCTAAAACCTTTGAGTTGCTTCGGTGCAGAAAGCCCCACACCACGATAATCAAAAGTTAGGACTTGATAACCTAGAGCTACTGCATACTCGGCAAAGCGACGATAGAACTGCTGTGGTACACCTGTTGCACTGGCAACAATGATGTTGGCTTTGATCGGCTCAGATGAGCGATAACGTGTACCAACGAGTACATAACCATCGGTTGCTGAAAATTTTACAGTTTGTTTCTCAATTTGGGGCGAATCTAAATGGGTTGTGGCTTGCATCATCGTTTCTTCTTTTTTGTTAAATACTAAAGTCGGTTCCAGACTTTTGAGCTTTACTGTCCTTTAAACTGAGCAGGGCGGCGTTGTAGCATTGCCATGACACCTTCTTGGACATCTTGGGTTTTGAGTAGCGAGCTGAGGTGCTCTTGTAAATGTGCAAAGGCATAGTCTGCGCCGTGTTGTACTGCTTGTTGTGCAGAAGCCAGCGTGGCTTGAACGGCAAGTGGTGCAGCTTGTGCAATTGATTCTGCAAGGCTCAATGCTCGCTCTAATGCAGCATTTGGCGTGGATGCTTCTACGACCTCGGTAATTAAATTGAGGTCGAGAGCTACTTGTGCATTGAAGCTGTCACCTGTGAGTAGATAGCGCATAGCTTTGTTCCAACCCGCCGCTTGTACAAAGCGAACCGTTGCACCGCCAAAGGGTAAAATACCGCGCTGTACTTCCATTTGGGCAAATTGTGTATTGGCATCGGCAATCACCACATCGGCATTGAGCATCAGTTCAATTCCCGCGGTAAAACAAAAGCCTTGGACTGCCACAACCACGGGTTTGGTACGAGGTCTTGAACTGGTGCCCCAAGGGTTAATTTGTGACGCGGGAAAGTCGAAAACGCCTGCAGTGAGTTTGGGTTGCAACTCAACCAAATCAAGCCCAGCTGTAAAGTGTTCCCCGTGTGCAAAAATCACGGCACAGCGCAGTGAAGGATCATCCTCATATTCGGTGAGGGCCAGTGATAAGTCATGAATCATATGACTATCGAAAGCATTGCGCTTGGCTGCGCGATCTAAACCAATTAAAAATAACGAACCGCGAACTTCGCGACTGACACGACCTTGTTGTTCTGACATTTTGATTATTCCTACATCGTTTTATAAGTTTTTAAACGATTGTTAGAAAACTGTCAAAACTTATGCGTATTCATTCTGTGACTCGATAGTTTGATCCGATTCCCCGAAAAAAGAGCGACGTTTAGATTGAGCGGAATTGTCTTGCCTTTATTGAGTTTTTTTTCATAATAGCAGCACTTCTTTGAATACCAGTTGAACCATGTCTAGCCTTGAAATATTTGCAGTCATCATTAGCTTAATTGGGGTGACGTTGACCATTAAGCGCAATATGTGGTGTTGGTGGTTTAACTTCGCTGCTTTCTTGTTATATGCCTATTTGTTTTATACCTATAAGTTATATGGTGAAACCATTTTGCAGTTTTTCTTTGTGGTGGTGAACTTTTATGGTTTTTATCACTGGCTCAAAGGTAAACAACAAGACCATGATATTCGGATTGAACCGATTACAGCTCGGCAAGTGATTTTGCAAATGCTGCTTGCCGCTACGGCTGGCGGAATATTTGGTCTGAGCTTAAAGTATTTGACCGATGCAGCTGTACCGCTACTGGATGCGCAGCTCGCAGCGTTTAGTCTGTTGGCGACCTATTGGACCAGTCGTAAACATATTGCGACATGGGTGCTGTGGGTATTTGTCGATATTGTTTATGTCGGTATGTTTATCTATAAAGATTTGTTCCTAACCGCGGCTTTATATGCAGGCTTTGTTGGCTTGGCGGCTTTTGGCTGGTGGCAATGGACTCAGGTACGTCATAAACAACAGCTCAAAAGTGTATAGGCTGGGTAGTGTTGATTGATTTTAAACAAATACAATTGGCTCAATTTGAGTCGGTCATTGAACGGTTAAAAGGAAGTCCACAGCAATATTTGGACTTTATTTGGACTTTGCTTCGGTTGCGGATTTTTATCAGGCCACTTGGCTGGGTGATTTACCCAGCAGTGCAAGTTGGGCGGTTACAGGACTGGATGATGGGGCCGAGCATTTTGATATTCGCTTGGCCTGTTTTGAGCGCGTGGTTTTTATTTATATTGCAGATGATATTGTCATACAGAATGGCGCACATTGAAATCTAGATCACGGTATAGTCGGTGCTGGAACATCGTCTATATTTGACCTTTCTACAGGATGACGAGATCCAGTTTTCAGTCCTGATCAGGGCATGGATGTTTACAAAAACAAAAAATAAAGGATTTAATGCTATGGCACATCAGTTTGTAGTCAATGCCACCATCAAAGGTGTTTCATTGGATGACTTCCGTCGACTCGCAGCCAATATCAGCTTACATGAAAATGTTTGTCGTCGTATTCCCGGTGAGAAGTTGGAAATTTTGGAGTCGAATAAAGTCGGCGATATTTATACCCTCAAGCGCGCGTATAATTTGGATGTCAATATTCCCGATATTGCGAAGAAATTTCTAAAAGATGCATTTCGTTTACAACGTACCGACGTCAGCAATTTAGTTGTGCTCAGCTCGGAAGTCCGTTTAGACCCTAACCTACCTTTAGAAGCTGTGTGCCAACGTAGTGTATCGGGTAATGATAAGCAGATTCACTTTCAACTGGAATGGAAGGTAAAAGTGAAAGTGCCATTAATTGGCGGTATGTTAGAAAAACATGCTGAAGGCGAAATTCGTAAGTTTAGCCAAATCGAGCTTGATATTGTGGAAGATGAACTGCGCCAAAATCTGCATGCAGAAACCTTAAGCTAAAGGCTTTGACCTCATGTTTTCAAAGTAGCTTGCATAAAAAGAAACCCTTCGATTGAAGGGTTTTATCATTTTAGTGCTTCGCCTCGAATTGAGCTCGATAAACCAAAGCTGTGAAGAAGCAAACCAAACAGACCAGCCAAATATAATACATCGCGCCAATGTTGCTATAGAGGCTGAGCCATTGAACCAAAGGCAGTGTGATACCTCCTGCAATGGCATAGGCGACATTGTAGGAAAACGAAATACCCGAAAAGCGGATCGGAGCAGGGAACATTTTGACCATGCTATAGGACACAAGCCCAACCGTGCCTGAAAAGAATCCCAAAAGCATATACAGTGCAAACACAGTAGTTGGACTGACCGCACCTAAACTGTGATAGAAAATGGTCGCGATAGCGGCGACACCGATTGAGCCAAAAACCAAGACCTTGGCTGCACCAAAGTGATCTGCCAATGTCCCAGCGAGTATGCATCCCAGCATTTGCATGATGATCGCAGCACTTTGCATTTGAAAAGCATCGCTACGTTCAAATCCAAAGGCGCCTGTCAGTAAGTTTGGCATGGCTAAAATTAGTACTACTACACAAGCAGTTAAGAACCAAGTCAAGAGCATGCCAATCACCACGGCAGTTTTATGACTGGCTAAGACTTGTTTCACTGGCATTTCTTTGGATAATTCTTTACGTGCTTGCATGGCTTTGAATACTGGGGTCTCTTTCAAATAACTACGTAAATACAAGGCCACTAAGCCAAAAATACCACCCACAATAAAGGGAATGCGCCATGCCCAATCATGTATAGCTGCTTCACTAAACTGAAGAGAAATGAACAGTGACATTAAAGCACCGAGCAAGATGCCGAGTGACAAACCAGCCGTAAGTAAGCCATTGGCAAAACCAATTTTTTCAGATGGAACATGTTCAGAAACAAAGGTCCATGCCGCTGGAATTTCTCCACCAATTGCAATGCCTTGTACCACTCGCATAAAGAGTAATAGCAGCGGCGCAGCATAGCCAATCGTTTCAAAAGTTGGCATGACCCCGATCATGAGGGTGGGTAAAGCCATGAGCAAAATAGATAAGCTAAATAGACGCTTACGCCCGATGAGGTCGCCAAAGTGCGCCATGACCACACCGCCAAGTGGACGAAAGAAGTAACCTGCGGCGAAAATACCGTAAGTATTCAGCATCGCCCAAAATGGGCTAAGCCCTGCGGGAAAGAATAACTCAGAAATAATTTTGGCGTAAAAAACATAAATAACAAAGTCATAGAACTCAAGTGCACCACCGAGTGATGACAGCCCAAGGGTACGTTTGTCTTCTCTGGTCAAACGTGGTGTTGCATCCATGCGTATATTTCCAAAGCTAAATAAAGGTTTATATTTGATTTTAAAGAAGTCTTTTTTGAATGAATAATCAATCTTTCTTTACTGGGTTTGAACTAAAAATTATACATGAATCAACATCGTTGATTTGATGGTCAACGTAAATATATAACGCAGGCGAGATAAAAGGCTTATGATATAAAAAGAATAAATAGGTATAAAAATTTAGGATTTGTGTATGAGTGTCATTTTACCTGTTGCACAACGTGGTGAAGATATTTTAAGACTCAAAGCTGCTCGCGTCGCAGATGCAGAATTTAATAGCGACTGGCTCATGCAGTTGGCCTCGGCCATGATTGCGACCATGTTAGAGCGGAGCGGTGTGGGCATTGCTGCACCACAAGTCTATATTTCAAAGCGGGTCATTATTGTGGCTTCACGGCCAAATTTACGCTATCCCGATGCGCCTGAAATGGACGCCGTGGTGATGGTCAATCCTGAAATTTTAGAGTTTTCGCAAGCAATGACCTTGGGTGAAGAAGGCTGTTTAAGTGTGCCGAATGAACGCGGACAGGTACAGCGTGCGCAAAGTATTAAGGTGCTGTATCACACTTTGACTGGTGAGGTAATGGAAAGCACTTTTGAAGGTTTTCCTGCACGCATTGTGCAACATGAAATCGATCATCTCAATGGTATTTTATTTGTCGATCGCCTGAGTGCTTAGTCACGAGTGTCATTTTATTCATCTTTATATTTAAACTGTTGCGGGGTCTGTCCCAAATGACGTTTAAACATGGTACTAAATGCACTCGGATTGCTATAGCCAAGAGATCTTGCAATCTGCGCGACAGATTCACCACTGGCAATTTTACTTAAGGCATGGGCAATATGCATTTGCTGAACCCATGTGCGATAAGACAGCCCCGTTTCCTTTTGAAACATGCGCATCAAGGTTCTGGAGCTGGTGCCAATTTCATCTGCCCATGTGCTTAAATCTTTTAACTGATCTGGTGTACTTAACAGTGCTTGGCAAATATTCATTAAGCGTTTGTCTTGTGGCCACGGAATTTGAATGGGCAACAGATTGGCTTTATGAATTTCATCAAAAATTAAAATCTGTAAAGATCGAGACAGTTCATCAGAGCTGATCAGCTCGGAAGGTGGAATGTGTTCTATCGCATTGAGCCGAATCAATAACTCATGCAATAACTTGCTGACCCGAATAATAAAACAATGTTGCCCCAGCAGTGCAGCTGCATCGGCCTGAACCAATGCAGTATAGTCAAATCATTATAAAACCAATACAATGGTGCAATGAGTTATTCAGAACATTTTAGACGTAAAATTTTAGCTAAGCTTGAGGAAGGTTATTCTATTCGAGCGGTAGCTGCACAATTTGAAATTAATAAAAATACCATTGTTGAATG